>JAAYHA010000231.1 GCA_012727545.1 Synergistaceae bacterium
CGTTTTCTGGTTATGTCTCCTCCGTAGCACTTGGCAAGTACGTCTTTCCTTACTGCTTTTATGTTCATCCTCACGATGACTTTTTTGCCTACAGCTGCCTGCACAGGTATCTCAAAAAGCTGCCTCGGGATGAGTTCCTTGAGTCTTCCTACGACAGCATGTCCCCTGTGGTATGCCTGATCCGTGTGGCATATGAAGGAAAAGGCGTCCACAGGCTCATCCTGGAGAAGAAGGTCTACCTTCACAAGGTCGGCTGCCTTGAAGCCAATATGATCATAGTCAAGCGACGCATAACCCTTTGTGCAGGATTTCAGCCTGTCGTGGAAATCCAGTATGAACTCCGCCAAAGGCATGTCGTATGTAAGCCTGACTCTTTCCGGGGTTATGTAGTCCATGCCGACATACGTACCTCTTTTTTCCTGGCATAGCTGCATCGCTGCTCCCACAAACTGCTCCGGGATAAATACCGTCAGCTTTATGTACGGTTCCCTTATCTCTTCAATTTTTACCTGCTCCGGGAAATCTGAAGGCTTATGGGCTTCAATAATGCTCTGGTTGGTCAGCACGATCTGATATACGACGTTTGGAGCTGTAGCAACAAGATCTACCCCAAATTCCCGGCTCAATCTCTCTTTTGCTATTTCCATATGCAGAAGCCCAAGGAATCCGCAGCGGAAACCAAACCCAAGTGCGGCGGAATTTTCAGGTTCGAAACTGAGAGCCGAATCGTTTATCTGCAGTTTTTCAAGAGCTTCCCTCAATTGGTTTATATCTTCCCTCTCAACCGGGTAAAAACCACAGAAAACTACAGGTTTTACTTTTCTGTAGCCGGGCAATGGGCTTGCCGCCGGACGCCTTGACTCTGTTATGGTATCTCCTACGCGTGCCTCAGCTATCGTCTTTACGCTTGCAGCGAGATATCCGACTTCTCCCGGGCCAAGCTCAGAAACCTTGACCATGTCAGGTCTGAACATCCCTACTTCGTCCAGTTCGTAGTCGCGCCCTGTAGACATGAACCTGATATTTTTCCCGGCCTGTAGAGTCCCGTTGACCACCCTGACATAGCATATGACCCCTTTGTAGTTGTCATACACCGAATCAAAGATAAGAGCCTGAAGGGGCGCATCGGGATCGCCGTTCGGAGGCGGGACATCACGGACTATACGCTCCAGAAGATCCACGATCCCCTCTCCGGTCTTTGCGCTTACGCTGATGGCGTCATTTGCGTTTATCCCGATGATATCCTCTATCTCTTTTATTACTCTGTCCGGCTGGGCAGAAGGAAGGTCTATCTTGTTCAGGACAGGGATTATTTCAAGGTTAAGATCTATTGCAAGATAACTGTTGGCCACAGTCTGGGCTTCTACACCCTGTGCTGCGTCCACTACAAGTACGGCTCCCTCGCAAGCTGCAAGTGAACGGGAGACCTCATACGTGAAATCAACGTGGCCGGGAGTATCTATGAGGTTAAGTACATATTCCTGCCCGTCTTTGGCCTTATAGTTCATCCTTACAGGAACAAGCTTGATAGTAATGCCCCTCTCTCTTTCGAGCTCAAGCATATCAAGCAGCTGGGCCTTCATATTACGCCCTTCTATGGTACCTGTCTCTTCCAGCAGTCGGTCTGCCAGAGTTGATTTCCCATGGTTGACATGGGCTATAATGCTAAAATTGCGGAACTTGTCCAGGATCATCTATGTCACTCCTTCAGTCAACAGTATATTCTAGCCGAAAAAGCACCTTTTTATCAATCATTCTTTTTTACGATAGACAATATTACAAAAGAGATTAAGCTATTCAAATAAATTCGGGAGGGGCGATCATAATGGACCATAAAAAAATGAATATCATAGCGATCCTGCTATTTCTTACACTTGCAATGCAGATCCCTGCTTTTGCTCAGGATTGGCCAATGTTTCGAGCAAACAGCCAAAGGACCGGAAATGTGGATCAAAATACTGAAAAGGTTGATTTTACAGGAAGAAAGGATTGGACTGTCAAAATCCCTGACGCAGTAAGATCTTCTCCTGCCATATTCAAGAACTCAATAATTTTCGGATCCAACAATGGCAATGTTTACTCCCTGGATCTATATTCCGGAAAAATAAACTGGACCTTCCCCACCGGCAACTGGGTGGTCTCTTCGCCTGCTATTGTTGACGGCAAGGCATTTGTGGGAAGTTACGACAGCAGGATGTACTGCCTGGATGCCGCAACAGGGAAAATGATCTGGAGGTTCACCACTCACAACAGTATCCATTCTTCTCCGGCAGTTGCGGACGGTATTGTCTATTTCGGATCTAACGACGGGTTTGTCTACGCGGTCGACATCAAAACCGGCTGGCAGAAATGGAGATATAAGACTGAGCGTGCGGTTCAGGGTTCTCCTGTGGTCTCAGACGGAGTGGTCTACGTAGGGAATGACGAAGGCAAGCTTTTCGCTCTTGATGCAGCCTCCGGTGTGCTCAAATGGCGTGCGATCGTGGGAGGATCAATAGTATCAGCTCCTGCTGTCAAAGATGGACATTTATACTTTACAAGCCAGGACGGCAAGATTTACTGCGCAAGGATCAAACACCAGGCTGTAATATGGAACTATGACTCAAAAGCGCAGATAGAAACATCACCGATCGTAGAGGACGGAAAAGTCGTATTCGGGAACATCAGGGGATGGGTGACCTCACTTGACGCTATGACCGGAGCAGTGGTTTGGAAATATAAGGCTAATGAGTCGGTATATTCTTCACCTGCCGCATTTTCTGGAAAAATATTTTTCGGGACTAACAGCGATGTCCTTGTATGTCTTGACGGAAAGACAGGAAACGTTGTCTGGAGAGCCCCGTTCGACGCTGATGTCCTTACCTCTCCTGCAATAGCGAAAGACAGGATCGTAATTGCGGGGGCTGATGGCAAGGTATGCGTCCTTAGATAGCGGCGCTTTATGCGCCGCGTTAAACTGCCTGGAAATTTCGTCCAGGCGGGAAGCTGCGACAAAAACGGTCGCGGGAAGTAGTTGGGAAGCAGTTGTTTAAGGCAGAGGGAATTTGTGGCTTTTGAAGCCGCGGAGAATTTGCTCGCTCCGCATCGCGGTGAAGTGCGGCCAAAGGCCGCGGAGGTTCAAAAGCACCGTCGTTCCAGGCATTGACCTAGCTCCCCATCGTCTCGCCCGGACGATTCTTAACGGGCGTCCAGCGGATTTGGGTTTAGGGCCTAAAAAGCCAGTTATAGCAAGGATCCAAAGACACTGGATCCCCGATCGGAGCACTCGGGGAAGACGATAAAAAAGACTTTTCAATCACCGCCGGATGGGTCTTCCGGCAAATTCTCCGCGATGCTAAGCGAGCAAATTCCCCGCAACGCGAGCATCGCAAAGCGTTGCAAATTCTCCAGCGACGAACGTCGCGAATTCCCCGACCCTGCACCTTGGCCACTACGACCTCTTTTCGCCGGCTATGACGGCTCTTCTCGGCGATATTATCGCCACTTCTCGCGGCATGGTCCACGCCGCACTTCTCCGCTTTTAACCAACTGCTCGCCTATTGCTTGCCAATAGCATACCGCCCCTATTTGCCGTTTAGCATGAAAACAGTCTTATACAGCACTTCAAATGCTATCAGCATTGCCTTTTCGTCAAAATCAAAATGGTCGTTATGGTGACCGGCTTTTGTATCAGCGCCTATGCCTATGTACGTGGCCTTTCCGCCGTTGTCCTGGACTTTTTTCATCATCCAGCAGGCATCATCGCTTCCGGCCATTGGCTGTATCAGGTCTGTCCTATCCACTCCGCAGACAGAGGAAGCAGCCTCCATTACAATTTTTGCAAGCTCCCTGTCACTGGTGGCGCTTATCGCTTCACCGCATTTCTGCGTTGTGAGTTTGACGTCGTACATTTCCGCCGCACCGTGGAGTATTCTCATAACTGCCCGGTAAATGTATATTGCCGCATCTTCTGTGGCGCCCCTCGTCTCTATTTTCATGTGTGCTTTCGGGGGGACAACGTTTCTTCCGTCTCCGGCATTAAGTACCCCTACATTGGTACGAGTCAGCCCATCCGGAGAGGGAGCGATGCCATGGATACTGAGCGCTGCAGAGGCTGCCGCAAGAAGTGCGTTTTTGCCTTTTTGTGGTTCGGCTCCTGCATGGGCACCCACGCCCCTATAGTCCGCATCTATTTTTGTAGAATAGAGAAATCCATCTGTTCCTCCAAAAACTGTTCCCGTTGGATTGCCAAGCCCAAGATGGAAAGTAAGGAAGTAGTCTGCGTCATCAACTGCTCCGGACTTTACAAAAGCAAATCCGCCCCTGGCCCCTTCCTCCGCAGGCTGGAATATGAAGCGAACTTTGCCTTTCAGCGAAGACTTCTCAGAAAAGAGCTCTTCTGCAAGGGTCATTCCTATAGCTGTATGGCCATCGTGGGCACAGGCGTGCATGCAGTTGGGGTTAACTGAATTGAAACCAAGCTGTCTCGGCAGGTGTGAAGATCCTCCTGTTTCAGTCGTGTCGACGCAGTCAATGTCAAACCTTATTGCGGTCACAGGTCCCGGCCTTCCTGTGTCTATTTCTGCTGTCAGGCCTGTCAGCCCCTTCATCTTTTCTATCATCTCAGGAGATGCACCCTGGATTACCGCTCTTGTGACCTGAGCTTCAATGTCGGCATTGCGGCCAAGGACATGCTCAATTTGAACAAAATCTCCAGCAAATCGGATGTCCATTCCGACATCTGTCATTGACTCTGCTATTTTCGATGTTGTCCTGAACTCCGTCCAGCCGGTCTCAGGATACCTGTGGAAATCACGACGCCTTTCCACCATTTTGTTAAAAACTTTTTCATCAGAGTACATCCGGTATCCCCCTAAACATGGCACTGCCTGCTTAATAATGCTAAAAATTATTCATAAGGCTTTCCATTGTATCCGCCTTCCTGATAAGCCTGACGGATCCGTCCCCGGCCAAAAGGACTTCTGCAGGGCGAAGCCTGCAGTTATAGTTTGAAGCCATCGAATAACCATAAGCCCCGGCATTCTTTACTGCAATTATGTGGCCCTCTGAAACAGGGCCAATATCTCTGTCTGAAGCCAGTATATCTCCGCTTTCACAGATATTTCCGACAATAGTTGCCTCGTTTATGCCGTTGACCGCCTTTTTGTCTGATAGAACTTCAATTTCATGGTATGAATCATATAGCACATGTCTCATCATTACATTGAAACCAATGTCGGTGCCAACGTAATTTTTTCCGTAATTCTTTTTTACAGCATGTACTGTACCCAGAAGCAGTCCGCACTCGGCTGAGATATACCTGCCCGGTTCGCATTTAAAATGGACATCTTTGTTGTCATATTTTTCAAGAAAAAGATCGATAGTTTCTAAAAGCCTTTCAGACAGTTCGCTGAGGTCAAGCCTTTTTTCTCCCGGTTTGTAGGGCACTCCGAAACCTCCCCCGAAATCAATGAATTCCAGCCCCGGAAAATTCTCGGATATCAGGCATAAAAGTGAGTTTGCGGCATTTACATATGGCTCAGCTTCCAAAAACAGTGATCCTATATGCTGGTTTATCCCGACAAGCTTTAGGTCATATTTTTCAATGATTTTTTTTACTTCCGGATAAAATTCAGACTGGACACCAAACTTAGTCTTATGACCTGCTGTAATGACTTTTTCACAGTGCCCGGCTCCCATGCCGGGGTTGAACCTTACAGCGACTTTGCCCCCGGGGCTTATCCGGCCAAACTGCTCAAGCTGTGAAAGTGAGTCAACACTCACAAGTATCCCTCTCTCGATACAGTAACTCATTTCTTCACACGAGACGTTGTTGCCTATATAAAATATCTCTTCAGGGGCAAAGCCTGCGTTCTGCAGAACAAATATTTCCCCCGGTGACATTGCGTCAGCACCCAGTCCCTCTTCGCGAATGATCTTAAGTAAAGAGAGGTTCGTGTTGGCCTTAGCTGAAAAACTCGGCTTTATCCTTCCTTGGAAACCTTCGAGCAGATCACGGCACCTTTGTCTAAGGATGCTCTCGCTGTAAACGTAGAGAGGGCTCCCATATCTTTTCAGCAGTTCCTGTGCTGTATCAAATTCAACAAACAAACTTATCACTCCCGTTTATGTTTATCCTGGCAACTCCTGTCCTTACAGCGGCTTTGGCAACAGCTTCCGCGACGGCTGGCACTACTCTTGGATCAAGAGCAGATGGGATTATGTAGTTTTTTGAAAGTTCTTCATCGCTTACGAGTCCTGCAAGCGCTGATGATGCAGCAAGTTTCATATCTTCGT
Organism: Synergistaceae bacterium; assembly: GCA_012727545.1. Classification (GTDB taxonomy): domain Bacteria; phylum Synergistota; class Synergistia; order Synergistales; family Synergistaceae; genus Caenicola. The sequence continues at coordinate 6,277 of JAAYHA010000231.1, forward strand.
TGATCCTTGTAGCCCTTACATCCAAAGCTCCCCTGAATATTCCGGGGAACCCAAGGCAGTTGTTTACCTGGTTTGGAAAATCGCTCCTTCCGGTGGCAACTACAGCGGCTCCTGCCGCCAGCGCTTCTTCAGGGAATATTTCTGGTGTGGGATTTGCCATTGCAAATATCACCGGATCCTTTGCCATTCTTCTTACCATATCCTGGGTCAGCAGGCCCGGCCTTGAAACTCCGAGAAACGCGTCTGCTCCCTCTAAAACTTCAGCAAGAGGACCCTTTGCACCGGTCGGATTTGTGATGGAGGCAAGCTCCTCCTGTGCTCCTGTCATGCCTTCTGTATGCCCTGAGCAAAGAGCACCATGAATATCGCAAACTATTACATCTACTGCTCCCGCTGACAGGAAATACCTTGCAATGGAGCTTCCTGCTGCTCCCGCTCCGTTTATGACCAGCCTGGCTCGCTTTATGGTCCGACCGGTAAGTTTGAGAGCGTTTTTATAAGCAGCCAGGGCGATCACGGCTGTACCGTGCTGGTCGTCATGGAATACCGGGATATTAAGCATTTGCTGGAGCTTTCTCTCTATTTCAAAGCACCTTGGAGCAGAAATATCCTCCAGGTTTATTCCTCCGAACGAAACTGCGATCTTCGAGACTGTATCAACGAAATCATCCACATCTTTCGTGCTCACTGCGATAGGTATCGAGTCGATCCCTGCGAACCTTTTAAAAAGACAGCTTTTTCCTTCCATTACCGGCATTGAAGCAGCCGGGCCGATGTCTCCCAGGCCAAGCACGGCAGTTCCGTCTGTTATCACGGCTACCAGATTATTTTTTATAGTCAGATCCCAGATGGCATCCGGGTCGTTTTCTATCTTTCTGCATGGCTCTGCCACTCCCGGCGTATAAACCAGGGCGAGGTCTTCCATAGTTTCTATTGGGGTACGGCATTCAATGTTCAGCTTGCCTTTGAGATTTTTATGCATTTCAAGCGATCTTTCAAAAATATCCTTTACCAATATCAGCACTCCTCAGTTGTATGAATGTTGTTTTTTCTAGGCATTGTTCGGGCGACCACACCCTATTACTTAATATTACTACTTCAGAAGGCAAGATGCTATCATAATGGTCAACACTATAAATAAAAAGGAGCTGATCCTCTTGGATAAAAAGACAATGCTTGAAAAGGCGACCCATTTTCACGGACACACATGCGGAGGACTGCTGATAGGTGTATCAGCCGCTCACTACGCGATGGAACTTCTGGAAACAGAAGGGTCGTCAAAGGATGAAGAGATCGTATGTGTCGCTGAAAATGATTCATGCAGCGTAGACGCGATACAGTCCCTACTGGGATGCAGCGCAGGCAAGGGCAATCTTATTTTCCGAATGAGAGGCAAACAGGCCTTCTCGTTCTTTAACAGACAGACAGGTAAAAGCTTTCGTATTGTACTGAAGGACCTTGACTTCAGCAACCCGGAAGAAAAGAGGGACTTTATGCTTAATGCCCGGGGAGAGGATATCTTTGATGTGAAAGAGGTCCCGTTTGATCTTCCGCCAAAAGCCAAAATATACAAATCCAAAAGATGCCCACTGTGCGGCGAGCTCACTGCAGAACCCTGGCTCAGGGTCCAATGCGGCAAAGAGGTCTGTATCGACTGTTTCCAAAATAATGATCCTCTTGTAAGGTAAGAAACTACGAGAGGCCCTTCTTTTTTTATAAAAGTCAAAGGCCTCTCACTCTTTCGATCTGTTTGAGTCGCTGATATGTCTTAGAGGAGCTCTGCTATCTGTACTGCGTTAAGAGCAGCGCCTTTGCGAAGATTATCAGATACGACCCACATTGAGAGCGCGTTGTTCAACCCCGTGTCTTTCCTTATTCTGCCCACGTAGACGGCGTCTTTCCCCGCTCCTGTTATCGGCATAGGGTAGACCTCATTTTTGGGATCGTCCATAACTACAACGCCTGCAGCATTACGGAGGATCTCCTTTGCTTTTTCCGGGGCAAGTTCATTTTCGAACTGAGCAGTCACGCTCTCTCCGTGGCAACGGAATATCGGGACTCGTACCGTGATGCCGCTCACCTTAAGTTCCGGAAGATGCATTATCTTGCGCGATTCATTTACCATCTTCCATTCCTCTTCAGATATTCCTTCTTCGTCAAAGGCACCTATGTGAGGGAGAAGGTTGAAAGCTATCTGGTGAGGATAGACGCCTCCGTCGGGGATCTCTTTTCCGGCAAGAAGAGCTTCTGCTTCATTTTTGAGCGTCTCCACAGCTTTTATTCCTGTCCCTGCAACAGACTGATATGTGCATATGTTTACATACCTGAGTCCGGCTTCTTTGTGAAGAGGCCAAAGCGCCACTACTGCCTGGATGGTCGAACAGTTGGGGTTTGCTATTATGCCTTTGTGCCCTGTGGCGTCCCACGGGTTTATCTCGGGAACCACCAGCGGGACGTCAGGATCCATCCTCCAGGCAGAACTGTTGTCGATGACTACTGCGCCAGATCCAACTGCCACAGGAGCCCATTTTTTTGAGGTCGACCCTCCGGCTGAGAATAATGCGATGTCGATATTTTTAAAAGACTCTTCAGATACTGCTTCCACGGTAATCTCTGTGCCTCTGAAGACTATCTTGCTCCCTGCGGACCGTGGTGAAGCAAGAGCCCTGAGTTTTGAGACAGGATAATCCCTCTCTTCAAGAGTCTTGATCATCTCTCTGCCCACGAGTCCGGTTGCTCCAAGGACAGCTACCGATCTCAACCTTTCCATTAAAAGGAGGCCTCCTCAATAAAATGTTCATGGAGGGCCTTCACGGCATCTTCGCCCCTGTTTGAACCGACAATGCAAGTAAGAGCAAGTGCAGTAGAAGCGATCATTTCAATATTTATCCCCTCTTCTGCCAGCACAGTGAACATCTTAGAGGGTATCTCGGGGTGATTGGCAATTCCTGCGCCTACTATAGTCACCCTTGCAATTTCTGTGTCAAAAGAGACTCCCTGAGCCTCGATCTCACGGCATATTTCACGAGAGACCTGGATCGCAGTCTCTAAATTTGCTTTTTTGACGAGAAAACCGATATCGTTTACTCCGCCCCTCATGTTGTTCTGGATTATCATTTCAGCCCCTACCCCGTTTTGCGCCAAACTGCTGAAAAGTCGTGCAGCAACACCGGGGATATCCGGAACACCCAGCAATACAACTTTAGCTACCTGTAAATCGTGTACCACTGCTTTTATTACAAGACCTTCTGTCACTGGATTACTCATCACCCAAGTGCCCTCCTCTTCTGTGAAACTCGAACCTACATAAAGCGGTATCTCATAACGTGCCGCCATTTCTACACTGCGGGCCTGGAGAACGTTGGCTCCCTGAACAGCCATCTCCATGCACTCTTCAAAGCCTATCCGTTCTATCTTCATGGGCTTGTTCACCACACGGGGGTCTCCTGTCATTATCCCCTTAACATCCTTAAGCAGCTGACAGGATTCAGCTCCCAGCGCTCCGGCCAGTGCTACTGCAGAAAGGTCTGAGCCTCCCCTTCCCAGAGTTATGACATCCCCGGAATCTGTAATGGCCTGAAATCCTGTTATTACAGCAACTACACCTTCATTCAATGTTTTTTCAACATTTTTGGGTTCTATGCTGTAAATCCTGCCTTCCATGGGAAAGCCCTTGGCTTTTATCCCTGCCTGAAGTGCTGTAAAAGACTGTGCCGGAATGCCGAATTTTTGTATGGCCAAAGCCAGCAGCGCAACGCTTTGCTGCTCACCTGTTGCAAGCAGCTGATCCATCTCACGTCCGTTGCTGGTATTCGCAACATCTTTGGCGAGAGCCAGAAGGTCATCTGTCATGTTGCCCATCGCTGAAACTACAACTGCCACTCGGTAGCCGTTGTCACGAACTTTCTTCACTATCTGGGCGACATGCCTCATTCTTTCAGGGCCTGCAACGGACGAGCCTCCAAATTTTAAAACTGTAAGAGGAAGACCTGCATGATCCATTAATTATTCCCCCATGCCCTTTCAATAGCATCTTTAAGTCCCATATCTACTGCGATCTGGGGTCCCTGCGCACTGCTGTCAAGGACAAAGAACTGCGATCTGACACCATGTTCCGTGAAAGTCTTGCACATTGCTTCGGCAACTCTTTGCGTAGGACCGTTGACAAGAGCAATGACAGAAGGCCCGGAGCCGCTTATTGCAACACTCAGGCATTCAGGAAGTTCACGTACCCTGGAAAAAATAACTTCCCCGCCCCTGAAGAGCTTGCTTCTGTATTGCTGGTGCAGCCTGTCGTCCATACCCCATTTGAGATGTTCCCATTTGCCTGTTGCCCAGGCTGCAGTAAGCAAAGCTGCCCTTCCCAGATTGAATACTGCGTCTTCAAACGGGACCTGTTTGGGAAGCGCCTTTCTTGCATCAGACGTTTTTACTCTTTCATCCGGAACTGCGACAACGCACAGCACCTCCGGAGGAAGGGCCGGGAGGCTTACATATCTAAGGTTTTCTCCATCCCAGCAGCTGACTACCATACCTCCCAGGAAACAGGGTGCAACGTTGTCGGGGTGACCTTCGATCTGCGTCATCAGCTGCAGCAGGTCAGCCTCTCCTGCTTCATGGCCTGTCAGGTATTTTGCTATCAGTACACCTGCAACAACTGCTCCGGCTGAACTTCCAAGTCCACGGCAGAGAGGAATGATATTATGGCACCAGAGAGAAAATCCCGGGCCTTTGACTCCCCATCTTTCACAGGCAACTTCGTATGCCTTCACCACTAGATTGGCAGCAGGTTCTGAGAGTTCTTTTGCTCCCTCTCCGTGCGCCTCTATGCTGTATTGCTTTTCCGGCAGCAGCTCCATAACCTTAAATATGTTGTAAAGAGAAACTGCCATGCCTATGGTGTCAAAACCGGATCCAAGATTTGCACTGGTAGCCGGGACTCTAAGTGTTATCAGAGGATTCAACCTTTCATCACCTCCAGAAGTTCAGCAAGCGTGTCGCCTATCTCAATTGGCCTTCCGACTTGTGACATGGCCGTATCCGGGTCTTTTAGGCCATTGCCGGTAAGTACCATTACTACCTTTATGCCCTTTGGAAGCCTTCCGAGTTTCTTTAGTTTTACCAATCCTGCCAGTGGGGCGCATGAAGCCGGCTCTGCAAATATCCCGCCCTTTGATGAGAGGAAATACTGGGCAGCAAGGATCTCTTCGTCTGTAACAGAGTTGAATTCTCCGTTTGATTCTTTTGCTGCATCTTTGGCCAGGTGAGCGCTTACCGGGTTTCCTA
>JAAYHA010000232.1 GCA_012727545.1 Synergistaceae bacterium
AGATCAAACCCACCCAGTATCCCCTTCTCAAGAAGCTTCTCGTTTATCTCCTTTACAGTTTTGCCGGTGCCGCTGAAATCAACAACTATCTCTTCAAAAGGGGTCCCGGAAAATCTGTCGAGTTTAACTCCCTCTATCTTTGAAAGAACTTTTTTCAGGCAGACCTGGCGCTGGAGAATGGCCTCTCCCAGCTCCTTCATCCCCTGCGGTCCCATGGACGCAAGATAGACGCCTGCTGCGATGCCCCAGAGGGCTGAGTGTGTTCCAACAAATTCCTTGGCACTGTCCCTGTTTGCGAAAGATGTTCGCTCCCATAGGACGTCACCGAACCCCCACTCACCTTCGCTTGTGGGTGCTATGCCAAAGAGCCTTGAGGGATATTCCTCGATTATCTCCGGTTTTTCGCTTGTGGCTACAAAACCTGCAACTCCGCCGCCGTAGTTCATGTGGATACCGAGAGGCTGAATATCGCCGCATGCTATGTCTGCCCCGTAACGACTCGGAGGTGTCAGAACTCCCAGCGTAGAGGGCTCCACATATGCAACCATCAAGGCTCCAACCTTGTGTGCCATATCAGCGATCTCCTGTGCCTTATCCTCGATTATGCCGAAGAAGTTGGGGTTCATGACGAGTACCGCGGCTGCCTTGTCTGTCAGACAGGCCTTGAGGCTGTCCAGACAAATGCGGCCGGTTTTGTCGTTATAATTTACGTAGGTGATCTTCACATCAGGCTGCAAATAGGTCTCAACGACCTTCAGTACATCGGGGTTGAGGTTCCTCGGTATGAGTACCTCTTTCCTTTTCGTTATCCTTGCAGCCATCCTAAGTGCTGTTCCGCAGGCCTGGCTTCCGTCATAGTTGGGGACGTTGCAGACATCAAAATCCAGCAGCTCTGCCATCATCGACTGATATTCAAACAGTGCGTGGAAACGCCCGTGATCTTCATAAGGCTCTCCTGCATATGCCGTCAGGAACTCAGACCTGTTGATGACCTCATCGACAACTGCAGGCACATAACGGTTGTAGCAGCCTGCCCCAAGGAAGCAGCGAAGCTCCTCCGCCGTTGAATTTTTGTTCAGTATCCCGCTCACATGCCTGTATATCCCGGCCTCATCCTCAAAAGGTTCAGGAAGTTCCATCGGTTCCTTCATGCGGACCTCTTCAGGAATATCCGCGATCAGGTCCTCGATCGACCCGACACCGATAAACCTCAGCATCTCCTCCTGTACCTCAGCCACCGAATTCGGAATATACGGATAACTCTTAGCAGCCATACAATTACCCCCCAAATCAAATATATTTAAAAAATCTTCCCGATTTTGACTTTTAATTTACCCTACCCGATCGTGAAAACGGCGATTAGACGTGCCAGATACGAAGTGATTGGTTGGCGTTCGCACCGGAGGCGTATATGTGATACGTCGAGGATCGGACGCCCGACCGGTCACGAAGTAGATGGCGCGTATAATCGCCGTTTTATGCTATGCCGCCACCGTCGACCACGAGACTCGAGCCCGTCACCCATGGTGCCATATCGCTGCAAAGGAAGAACACACACATTGCAACATCCTCTGGTGCACCTAACCTGGCCATCGGCCGCTGGGCGCACTCATCCTTATACTTCTCGTCATACACTCCGCCCAGCTGTTCGCACTCGCTCTTCAGCATCGGCGTATCTATATCCCCCGGGCAGACGCAGTTCACGTTAATATTGTCGGGACCGTGGTCGATCGCCATCGCCCTCGTCATATTCCATACTCCGGCCTTAGCAGCACAGTATGAGACTGCGTGGTCTCCCCCTTTAAGGGCCCAGCCGGAGCCTATGTTGACTATCTTTCCTCCGCCGGCTTTTTTCATGTAAGGGACGACATGCTTGCTCATCAGGAATAC
>JAAYHA010000233.1 GCA_012727545.1 Synergistaceae bacterium
GCGCTGATCAAGCTTCCAAAGTCGGTGCGCAGGGTGAACGAGGCCTGCATAGGGTGCCTGAAATGCATAAAACAGCTGGGATGTCCTGCAATGTCTGTCGGGAAAGACGGAAAGGTCTTAATTAACGAGTCGATATGCACAGACTGTTCCCTTTGTGTGACGGTCTGTCCTGTCGGCGCGATCAAGAGGGTCGATCGAAATGTTTAGCAGTATAGTGGTAGCAGGCGTGGGCGGACAGGGTACACTGCTAGCTTCAAAGATCCTTTCTGAAGCTGCCCAGAGAAGGGGACTCTTCGTCCGTACTTCAGAGACGATCGGGATGGCACAGAGGGGCGGGTCCGTATCAAGTCACATCAGGATCGGATCTCAGGATGTGTCGCCTGTGATCCCGCTTCGTCACGCGGATGTCCTGATAGGATTCGAACTTGCCGAGGCTGCAAGACAGCTCAATAGGCTGAAGCCCGATGCATCCGCGGTAGTGAACGTTGACTGTATAATTCCAACAAACGTTGCCCTCCGTCAGGGCGAGTATCACTGTGATGAATACCTCAGTGCGATCAAAAATAACATCGGCAGGGGATTTTACATCAACGCTGCTCCTATGGCAATAGAGGCCGGGGATGCAAGGACGCTCAATATCGTCCTGCTCGGCTTTTCTGTAGGAGCTGGGATACTGCCTTTTGGAGAAGATGAGATAAGGGAAGCAATGGAGTGCTGCATAAAGCCAAGGCTTTTGGAGATCAACAGAAAAGCTTTCCTCATGGGAGCAGAGGCAGCCAGAAAACAGCTTTAAACAGTATCGTTATTATTTTTTCAGAGAATATAGACTTATAAATTTAGTAGTCAGAAGAGCGGAGCTGAGAGCAATGAATGAATTGTCAATAATGAGCCAGTGTTTTGCCCAGGTGAGAAGAGTAGCTAAGTTTAGCCCGATGTATATCGAAAAGTACAGCGGTATACCTGTTAACACCCTGATGACGAAAGATCAGTTTGAATCGCTTCCTTTCACAACCAAACAGGACCTTCGGGACGCATACCCCATGGGAATGCAGTGTGTCCCGAATGACCGGATAGTAAGGGTGCACTCTTCTTCGGGAACGACAGGAATACCGGTGATCCTACCATATAGCAGCCAGGACCTTGAAGACTGGGCGGTCATGATGGAAAGATGTTACCAGTTTGCCGGAGTAACAAGGGAAGACAGGGTGCAGGTGACGCCTGGATTCGGTCTGTGGACTGCGGGTCTTGGCTTCCAGGCCGGGGCTGAACGTCTTGGAGCTATGGTCATTCCCACCGGAAGCGGAAACACTGACAGGCAGCTCCAGCTTATGAGAGACCTTGAGGCATCAGTGCTGATAGGGACATCCTCATACGGGCTCCTTCTTGCCGAAGAGGTCGACCGCAGGGAGATGCAGAGCGAGATCAAACTGAAAAAAGGTATTTTTGGATCTGAAAGATGGGGGGATAAAGTGCGTGACCGCATCTATCAGAGCCTGGGCATAGAGTTCTTTGACATTTACGGACTTACCGAAATATACGGTCCCGGCATAGCTATCGACTGTCCGGAACATACAGGAATGCACTATTTCAATGATTTCATCTATTGCGAAATAATTGACCCGGCAACAGGCAAGGTGCTTCCTGACGGAGAGCAGGGAGAGATCGTAATAACGACCTTCAGGAAAGAAGCTGCCCCGCTTATCCGCTACAGGACTCACGATATTTCACGTATCATCCCGGGGACATGCCC
>JAAYHA010000234.1 GCA_012727545.1 Synergistaceae bacterium
CTGTAGTATTTTATATCAAAAAAGCTCCTATTAAAAATTTCCCGGCACACAAGATGATATTGCCATGTAAAAAACTCCCGTGATTTTTTCAAAATAACTTGGTAGCATTTTAGTTTTATGATAATATTGGGCACAGAAAAATTTTTAAAAAAACTTAATCTTTATTTTTAGTTTTAAAATCCATGAAACTTAGTGCATATTTTGCTTTTTACGGACTCTTTTTAAATGACCTAATAATATAACAGAGGTGGGTATGATGAAGGACCTGATTTGCAAAGAATACTGCAAGGCCTTTTTTGAGTCCAGTTTTGATGCGATTTTTTTGACAAAGCCTAACGGAGAGATAATCAGGGCAAATCCTGCAGCGTGTGAGATGTTCGGCAGGACGGAGGAAGAATTTCGTAAATTGGGAAGAAACGGAATAATCGACAACGAAGACCCCAGGCTTGAACAGGGCCTGAGTGAGCGCGAAAAAAACGGGAAGATCAGGATCGAACTTAATTTTTTAAGAAGAGACGGGACGAGATTCCCCGTTGACCTCTCATCGACCATAATCAGGACAAAGGATGAAGAGACACTCAGCCTTATCATCATCAGGGATATCTCGATCTGGAAAGAGGCAGAGGAGGCTTTAAAGAGGGAAAAGGAACTGCTCGAAAACATTTCCGTATTTGATTACCTTACAAAGATCCTCAACCGAAGGGGCCTGATGAAGCGCATCGAAGAGGAAATAGTAAGGTGTAACAGGTCGGGCACCGCGCTTACTCTGGCAATGGTCGACATGGATTTTTTGAAAAAGATCAATGATGCCTATGGGCATCGCTGCGGTGATGAAGTCCTTTGCAGGGTTGTTGAGGTTTTTAAAGAAAATATCCGCCCATATGATATTTTAGGCAGATTTGCCGGGGATGAGTTCATCTTTTGCTTCCCGGCAACGGGGCTTGCTGAGGGAATAATCATCGCGGAAAGGCTGAGGAAAAGTCTTGAAAACGCTGAGATAGAATATGAAGGATCAAAGATAACAGTAACGGCAAGCTTCGGACTGACGGAATATCAACCCGACTCCAATATGAACGTAGACAACCTCTTTTCAAAAGCAGACGACCAGATGTACCTTGCCAAAAGGAGAAGGAATTTCGTCTGCTTCCCTCAAAACTAGCCTAAAAAGACAAAGTCGGTATCAATAAAGCAGCGCTCTCACCCGCTTTGGGAGATGATCTTTCAAAGGGGTTGCAATTTATAGATGAGAATGGTACTATTTCGCGAAATACATCTGAAGTTCGGGGGAAGCTGTATGAGATCATTTACCGACCTCACGAATAAGAATTTCAACAGCTGGTGGTGCGTTTAGCGTCCCGCCGGTATCTTGATGTGTCGATACAGGGGGACTGAAGGGAAATTTTCTTTCAGTCCCTCTTTTTTTATAAATGCACAAAAGCATCACGCGCTAAAAGATGAGAACAGACCAGAGAGTTTACAATAGCCAAGAGGAGGATATTATTATGACAGAGAGATCACAAAATCAGGCAGGTTTTCCGGTAAATGGCATTTACGGCGGATTCGGAGGAATATACGTCCCGGAAGTGCTTGAGCCGATCCTTAATAAGATCGCTGAAGAGTACGAGAAATGCGCGGCTGACAAATCATTCAGGGAAGAATATCTCACCCTTTTAAAGGACTATGTTGGACGTCCGTCTGCACTCACCGAGTGCAAAAACCTTACAAAGGCAGTGGGAGGAGCAAGGATATTCCTTAAGAGGGAAGATCTTAACCACACAGGAGCCCACAAGATAAACAACTGCATAGGTCAGGCACTTCTTGCCAAAAGGATGGGCAAGAAAAAGATCATTGCAGAGACCGGTGCAGGCATGCACGGAGTCGCCAGCGCGACTGTTGCCGCCCTGATGGGCATGGAATGCGATGTCTACATGGGAGAAGTCGACATACAGCGCCAGGCTCCCAACGTTCTCAGGATGAAGGTTCTCGGTGCCAGGGTAGTGCCTGTATCTGACGGACAGGGGACTCTCAAGGAGGCTGTGGATGCTGCTCTTGGGGCATTCTGCAATGACACATCAGTCTTTTACCTTTTGGGTTCTGCTGTCGGGCCGCACCCATATCCGACTATGGTGCAGAATTTCCAGAAAATAATCGGCGAGGAAGCAAGGGGCCAGATGCTTGAACGCACCGGATCCCTGCCCAACGC
>JAAYHA010000235.1 GCA_012727545.1 Synergistaceae bacterium
TGGCTGCCCCTGCCCTCTTCAAACTGGGAGTACCGGCAAAAGCGGCATACATGTTCGTCTTCTATTTCGGTATAGCAGCTGACCTGACTCCTCCTGTCGCCCTCGCGGCATATGCAGGCTCGGGCATTGCGGGATCTGATCCGATGAAGACGGGAATAACAGCCTTCAAGCTTGCCCTTGCTGGATTTCTGATCCCTTATATTTATGTCTATAATCCAATGCTCCTGTTTATAGATGTGGTGCCTCTTCAGATGATCCAGGCCATTTTCACCGCTATGCTTGGAGTATTCCTGCTGTCAATGTTCACTATCGGCTACTACAAAGCCACAATACCACTCTATCTTCGTCTGGTAGCCTTTGCGGGAGCTCTTGGCCTCCTTATTCCGGGTACCATGACTGATGCGGGCGGAATTGCTGTTTTGGTGCTTATTTATGTAATACAGACAGCAAAAGCCAGAAGCATAGCTAAGAAGAGAGCAGCTGAGGCAGTTGCGGAAAATACAGATAAGTCAGAATAGGCAAATTTATGTATTAAATACTGATTCAATAAACAGTTTTATGTTCTAGAATCTGGTTGTATGCGGGCTGATATCAGTTCGCTCAACAAACATAAAATCATTATAGGGAGGAACAATTAATGAAGAAAGTCATCATCGTAACACTTGTAGCGCTTCTTGCAGCATTTTCATTTACAGCAGTGGCTTCAGCAGCAACATACATGTCCGTCGCAACAGGCGGCACTTCGGGCACCTACTATGCAGTAGGCGGGGCCCTTGCTGCAGCGGTAACAAAAGACGGAAAGATCCAGTGCACGGCGGAGACAGGAAATGCTTCAGTAGCAAACGCCAACCTTATCTCCACAAAGGGTATCGAGATCGCGTTCGTACAGAACGACATCACCTATTGGGCGGTAAATGGTCAGCTTATGTTCCAGGGCAAGCCCCTCAAGAATATCCGCGCCATAGCCTCCCTCTATCCTGAGCACGTACAGGTAGTCATTGCCAAAGATGCAGGCATCAAATCGATCAATGACCTTAAAGGCAAGCGCGTAGGCGTTGGAGCCCCCGGTTCAGGTGTCGAAGGCGACGTACAGGCTATTTTCGGAGTAGCGGGACTTACCTACAAAGATCTCAAACAGGCAAACTTCCTCGACTTTGGTGCGACTGCAAGCCGCTTCAAGGACAACCAGATCGATGCAGGTTTCGTTGTAGCAGGTTTCCCGACAGCAGCGATAATGGACCTTACAACAACCAAGGACGTAGGCCTTCTCAACTTTGACAAGCCGTTCCTTGACAAGCTGCACAAGGAATATCCCTTCTTTGTTGCCAGCAAGATCCCCGGCGGGACATACAAGGGTATAGACAAGGACACTGTAACACCTGCCGTTATGGCGATCCTTATCACCCACGAAGATGTCCCCGAACAGCAGATCTATGATTTTGTAAGCTCAATGTTCAAGAACCTTGACGATATCGCAGCAGTTCACGCAAAGGGTAAGGAAATCACACTTAAGGGAGCACTTGACGGACTTACAGCACCACTTCACCCCGGTGCAGCGAAGTTCTACAAAGAAAAGGGACTCATTAAGTAAGAGCACTTTCAGCAATAATCCAATAGTAAAGGCCTCGCATAAGCGAGGCCTTTTTTCGTGCGTCTGAGGCAGAAAGCATCTGTTATACTCTATCCATGACTTAAACCCGGAGAGAGGTCATATGCTGAACCGGATCTATCAAATGAAAGCTTTTATGGCTCTTGGGGCCATAAATTTTCGAATATTCATATTTGGACAGTCTGTATCCCTTGTCGGTACCTGGATGCAGAGACTTGCCATGAGCTGGCTTGTTTTGAGACTCACAGGTTCTGCAACAGGGCTTGGTCTTGTTGAGCTTTCAAACCAGGCTCCTATACTTATCACAGGATTTTTTGCCGGCCACATCCTGGACCGGTACGACATGAAAAAGATATTGATAATTACTCAGTCTCTTTGTATGTTACAGGCCTTTTCCCTTGCGTTTCTTGATTTCACAGGAATAATCAGATATCAGCAGGTGCTATTTTTAAGTTTTATGCTTGGGCTGGTTACCTCTATAGATCTTCCCGCACGCCAGGCGAGCGTAGTGAGGATGCTCGACAGGCCTGACCAGCTAAACAGCGCACTGACGATAAACTCTACGATCTTTAATCTTGCGCGCCTCGTAGGCCCTGCATTTGCGGGATTTGCAATACAGGCCGTGGGTGAGACGATGTGCTTTTTCCTTAACGGCATCGCATATATAGCAGTAATATTCTCACTCACACGCCTGAAGATAAAAAAAGTTGAAATGCCTGTCCGCCAGACCGGATGGCAGGGCTTCAAAGAGGGTCTGGATTATACGATGCGATTTCATGCGCTGAAGAGAATACTTATGACATCATCACTCTTTTTCTTTCTTTGCTTTCCCTACAGCACGCTGCTGCCTTTCTTTGCCAGGAATGTCTTTGACGGAGATGCATCCGTTCTGGGGTTTTTTCTTGGTTCTGTAGGACTTGGAGCAATTACCGGGGTCATTTACCAGGCAAGCCTAGTTCCACTGTGGAAGTTGCACATAAGGGCAATATACAGTGTAGGCATGTTTGGATTTGGACTTGCGGCCTTCTCTCTTTCAAGATCGATAGAACTCTCCTGTGCGGCTCTCACGATTTTAGGCTTTGGAATGTCAACAGGATCCGTCTGCTTCAATACTCTTGTCCAAAGCATAATCGAGGATGACAAGAGAGGGCGTGTGATGAGTCTCTACACAGTGGGAAGCATAGGCATCGGACCACTTGGATCCTTGACTGCGGGCGCTTTGGCGGATATTTTCGGGGGGACATTTTCAGGACTGGTTTTTGGGTTTGGAGCAATTTCCCTGGCCTTATGGATGAAATATAAATTAAAAACTATAGAGCCCTCTGTACTTATGAAGCTCAGGGAAAAGGGACTTGCTGATGTAGTATAATTCAACGGTGTAAAAAAATAACCGACACCGCAGAAAGGCTAAAAAATGCTTTTTTCTCTTTTACTGACATTTATTTCGGGCGTCTCACTTTTGACCCTTGTTTTGACCATATCTTTGCTTTTGATAGGTGCAGAAAACGTGCTCTACGGTATGCACGGTACCAATGCTTCCTTGCTTGCCCCATATAAAAGGTTCCTGGCGGGGCGCTGTTCAGAAAAGTGCCCGCCACCGTTGCTTTACGCATCCTGCATTTCCCTGCTTACGATCTTCCTGTTCATGCCAATGGGCTCACTTCCCCAGTTCGTAGAGACAGAAGGCGACTTTGTCGTTGTGATATTTCTTCTTCTTGCATCTCAGGGACTCTACATAAGAGGGATGAAGATCTTTTCGGGAGAAATATACCAATCTTTTGACAGTAAAGAGCTTTTTGTTCTTTCAAAATTAGCGGTAACGATGATAGCGATGGGCGCGACCCTTTCCTGGTATGCTCTTCACAGGGGCATGCCCGGCAGTATTTTCAGTTTTGAAACCTTTTCCGCAACATCGCTCTGGACTGTGACGGGACCTTTTGGAAAACTTGGCACAGTGATGTTTCTGCTGCTGCTTACAATAGTATCGCCGTCGAGGGGGATCACTAAGTCAAGGATCGTTGACAACGTCCAGATCCCGGAGATATTTGACGCTATACGTTCAATGCTTGCGCCTGCGATGATAGTATCGGTCTTTTTTTCGATGAGGGTGGGTATAGCACTGGGTTTGATCGGCTTCAAAATGTATCTTGTCGATTTTGTTTTCTTCTGGATCAAATTGATGCTTGTTCAGTTGATTTTGATACCTTTTGCAGGCAAAGTCTTCAGAGGAGCTTTTGAAAAGCGGAGGAAAAAGTTGGAATCTTTTCCTGAAATTATGATAGGTGCTTCAGGGATAATTTTTTTTATGATCGATCTTTATATTTGATCAGCGCGAACCGCCTTCCATAGGAGGAACTCCCATCGGAGCCCTTTCAAGGATCTCTGTCCTATAGAATTTAGCTGATATCAGGGGCATTTTAAGGATCCGAATTATGAGCCTCTCTCCTTCGAATAATTCAAAAAAATTCCTTCGACCAAATGGCTCAAGCGTTATCTGATTTCGTCCGATATTTTTATTGCCGACCCTGTAATAGTATTCTTTCCACGACATCCTTCCTCCCTGGAAGATCATCCACTCTCCGTTGTCCATGAATCTGCCGTATTTGGGCTTGTCAAAAGGAAGCCCGGCGTTTGTTGACCTTACCCTTTCTTCCCAGGTCCAAAGAAGGCCTTTGGCAATTTTGTATTCGTCCTCAACCGGTGTCAGTTCGACTGAGTGTATATAGCGTGTCGTAAATGTATGTCCCAGCGAGACAGGAGATTGAAAAATAAGGCTGCCTCCGGCATCTTCCATTTGGAAAACATCCACACGCCAACCTGCGGCAGCAGTCATAAAGAGTATAGGAAGGGATAAAATGAGAAAGATGCATTGTGAAATATTTTTCATTATGCGACCTCCGGCCACTAAAGTAGCATCTATTATCAAAGCTGTCCAGAATTCTGATCCCAGACTGTCCATTTTGCACATTTCATAAATATGTCGACACAAGGTGATACTATTCACAAATGTAATACAAATGGATATATCGTATACTATGTAGTATTATATATGTAATATTCGAAGGAGGCAGACATATGAGAGAACTTTTTATACCTGAAACAAAAAATCCCCCTGCGAAGGTAAAGGATCAGGGGCTGATCAGCCTAGTAATGGAAGGCGCAGGAGTTTTTAACGCAAAAAGCGGAGAGGTAATACTCCTTCCCATTGGCAGGAGCACACTGAACAGCATTTCTGAAGATCTTGCCGATGCACTTCTTGAAAAAAACGGGATACAGCATATAGACTGCAGCTCTTCGGATGAATCGGTACAGTCCCTTGCAGAGCGATACGTGAGGGAATATGGAGACAAGGCGCTTTCCTGGATGGCTATCTCGGGAAGAAAACTGAA
>JAAYHA010000236.1 GCA_012727545.1 Synergistaceae bacterium
AGCAGGAAGCAGCGTCAGGACAAAAGCCGCCTGGCTTGCTACGAGCTGGGACTTTGCGACAGTAGAAATTAGTATCCCCAGGCTTAATCCGCCAACCAGAAAAAGTGATGAAACTGCGAGGAGGAAAGGCAGGCTGCCCCTCAGAGGGACTCCAAAGATCCAGACTCCAACAGCTACAGAGATCAGAAGATCTGTCATCCCGATAAGGAAATAAGGGGTTATTTTACCCAAAAAAAGTTCCACGGGATGTATGGGGGTCGAGAGAAGCTGTTCCATTGTACCCTGCTCCCATTCCCTTGAAACGGTCAGCGAAGTCAGAAGAGCGCTTATCACACCCATTATGATCGCAATAAGGCCGGGTATGATGAACCAACGGCTTTTTAGTTCGGGGTTATACCATACACGCAATCTGAGGTCGATCTGGCCTGAAAGTCCCTTTACTCCCTTTGAGAGCGAATATCGTGAAGCAATAGCTTCTGTGTAGCCCATTGCAATGGAGGTCGTGTTGGCATCGCTTCCGTCGTAAATGGCCTGTATGTCAACCGGTAGCCCTCTTTTCACAGATCCGCTGAAACCTTCAGGGATCACAAGGACCATATGGGCTATGTTGCGGTCGATCAGGCGGTCTATCTCTTTGCCGGAGTTGACGGTTCCAACGATTTTAAAATAACCGGATGCCTTGAATCTCTCTATCAGTTCCCTGCTCTCGGCTGTCTTATCTATGTCATAAATACCCATATTGAGGCTTTTGATGTCCATAGTTATGCCGTAACCAAAAATAAAAAGGAGTATGACCGGCATTAGGAATGCCATGGCCAGACTTCTGCTGTCCCTCATAATGTGGATGAATTCTTTTTTGACGACTGCAGCAAGTCTGCGGAACGAAACCTTTTTTATCCCGTTGTTATTCATTTTTGACCACGCTCCAACAAAGCGTCCTCTTTTTCGATCAGATGAACGAAGACATCCTCAAGAGACGGCCTAACACTACTTATCGAGTAGATATCAAAGCTTTTTTCAGAGAGGATCTTTTTTATCGTCTCACCATCATATTCTCCATTTTTAAGAATTAAATGAAGCCCATCTCCGAAGATGGAAGCACTTGCTACTGACCCGGAATTCTCTAAAACTTCGATCGCTTCAAAAGGACTGCTCACAGCGAGCTCGATCAGGTCAGAAGGCATCGAATCCTTCCTTATGGAGGTTGGAGTTCCCTTTGCGATCATCTTTCCTTTGTAGATCAGCGCAAGCTCATCACAGTACTCAGCCTCTTCCATGTAGTGTGTTGTAACGAAGACGGTAGTCCCTTCCCGAGCGATATCTGATATCAGGTTCCAAAAACGTCTTCTGGAGATTGGATCCACTCCGGAAGTAGGCTCATCAAGAAAGACGATGGGCGGTTGATGGATAAGGGCGCAGCCAAGTGCAAGCCTCTGTTTCCACCCTCCTGCGAGAGAACGGGTGGTGCTTGACTTGTGTGTGGTGAGGTCCGACATTTCAAGTATCCAGTCTTTTCTTTCAGGCCTGGTGGATTTGGGGACTTTGTAGATCCCTGCAAAAAAATCTATGTTTTCTTCAACAGTCAGATCATCATATAGAGAAAATTTTTGCGACATATATCCTATTTTCTTTTTTATTTCTTCTGACTCCCTGTAGATATCAGACCCTGCGATGATCCCTTCTCCGGATGTAGGCAGGAGCAGACCGCACAGCATTTTTATCGTTGTTGATTTTCCCGCCCCGTTTGGCCCGAGAAAACCAAAAATTTTCCCCTTTATGACCTCAAGGTCGATATGATCTACTGCTGTAAAGGTCCCGAAAACCTTTGTCAGCCCCTTTACTTCTACCGCAAATTCTTCCTTCATAGCGGACCCGCCTTCAATGCCTGGCTGACGAAAACATCTTCAAGAGTCGGGCGCGCTTCATTTATCGACAGGGGTGCGACCCCCATGCCTTTCATTTCATCTTCGATTTTTTCCGGCGAAAAGTTTTCAGGCATCCTGAAACGTATTATTCCGGATACGATATCAGAACTCATCTTCCCGTATCTTTTCTTCAAAGCCTGAAGGGCTTTACCGGGATCATCGCTCATTATCTCGAGTATGCTTCCCGATATTGTCTTTTTGAGATCCCTAGGCTTGTCGCACATGGTCAGCCTCCCTTCCTGCATCATGCCGACCCGTTCGCATCTCTCCGCTTCATCCAGATAAGATGTCGAGACAAAAACAGTTACTCCCTCTTTTACCATTTCATGGAGTATCTTCCAGAAATCCCTTCTGGAAACAGGGTCGACCCCGTTAGTCGGTTCATCAAGAAGAAGCACTGCAGGCTGGTGTATCAGGGAACATGCCAGTCCGAGCTTCTGCTTCATGCCGCCGGACAGGTCCTTCGCTTTTCGGTTCTTGAAAGGAGTAAGGTTGCTGAAGCCAAGAAGTTTATCTTCCGCGGCATCTCTGTTTTTGCGGGGTATCTCATAAAGGTCTCCGTAAAAACGCAAATTCTCAAGCACTGTCAGGTCTCCGTAAAGACCGAATTTCTGGGACATATATCCGATATTTTTTTTCACGGTTTCAGGATGCGATATGACGGAGTATCCGTTCACGATGATATTTCCCTCTGTGGGCAGAAGGACTCCGGCTGCCATTCTCATGACGGTAGTTTTTCCTGCACCGTCGGGTCCTACCAGGCCAAAGATCTCTCCTTTGTTTACAGAAAGATCCACTCCACGCACAGCCCAAAACTGACCGAATTCTCTGCCCAGGTTTTGTATTTCTATTGCTTTATCCGTATTTATATGATCATTCATTGTTAAGGTCTATGCTGACGTCCGCAGGCATTCCGGGCTTTAGCTGCCCCTCAGTCGTTTCCGCTGTCACTTCGACGGCAAAAACTAACTTCACCCTTTCTTCGGCTGTCTGTACCGTTTTAGGGGTAAATTCTGCTTCGGGTGAAATGAATGTCACTCTGGCTGGGAACTTTTTGTCCGGAAAAGAATCAACCGTGATGTCCGCCTTCTGTCCGAGCATTATCCTTCCGATCCTGTATTCGGGAATATATACTTTTACACGTGGCCTTTCCAGACTCGTCAATGTAAGCACCGGTTTTCCCATTGCGATC
>JAAYHA010000237.1 GCA_012727545.1 Synergistaceae bacterium
CGGTAGATGAGAATAACATTGCCCATCAGACAAGAATAGAGCTTGGAGCAGAGATCGGCAGCATGCGTAAGGTCGTCAAGGGTCTAAAGGTAAATGACAGGATCATCCGTATCGGTCTGCAGAATGTGCGTCCGGAATCTCCTGTTGCGCCTGCCCAGGCAGAAACGGAAAATAAAACGGCAGCAGAGATCGCAGGACAGAACGAGGTAGAGCTGTCATTGTCTTCCCCTGATTCCCAAAGCAAAGAAGGAAACTAAAGATGTTATCTGAATTTTTTATCAGGCGTCCCAGATTCGCAATGGTAATAGCCATTGTTTTGGCTTTTGCCGGACTTATAAGCGCCTTCAGACTGCCTGTAGCACAGTATCCAAATGTTACGCCGCCCCAGATAAGCGTTGGGGCTTCATATCGCGGTGCGGATGCCTCAACTCTTGCAAACACTGTTGCAGCTCCTCTGGAAGAACAGCTTAACGGTGTTGATGGAATGATCTATATGAGCTCGACTTCCGATAACAGCGGGAATTATGAACTTACCATCACCTTTGACATGGGGACAGATCCAGACATGGCCCTTGTAAAAGTACAAAACCGTGTACAACAGGCGACTCCGATGCTGCCCACCGAAGTTACAACTCAGGGGATCACTGTAGAATCACGTTTTTCTGATACCCTGGGATTTGTAGGAATCATTTCTCCTCACGGAACTAAAGACGGTCCATTTCTTATGGACTACGCCGAAAACAACATTAAGAACGTTTTTAAACGCGTTCCCGGCATGGGTGATTGCAAGGTATTCGGTTCCAAATACAGCATACGTATATGGCTGGATCCCCAGAGGATAGCTTCACTCGGACTAAGCATCAATGATGTTGCCAATGCGGTAAGAAGCCAGAACAAACAGGCGTCAATTGGCTCCATAGGTACAGCTCCGGTAAAAAGTGACCAGCCGATAGTATATTCTCTGACGACGCGAGGGCGGCTGAATTCTGTCAGCGAGTTTGAGAATATAATTCTTAGGACTACTGCCGAGGGAGGACTTGTCAAACTGAAGGATGTTTCCAGGATCGAACTGGGATCCGAGTCATATGCATTTGATGCCACATTCAACGGAAGGCCTGCGGCAATGATGCTATTGACTCAGTCTTCCGGCTCAAATGCTCTTGATGTTATGGCGGGCGCAAAAAAAACGATAGAGGAACTGACTCCACGCCTTCCAAGCGATACAGAGTTCGTTCTGGGATACGACTCAACAGAATATGTTACTGCCACGATAAAAGAAATCATACTCACACTCTTCATAACATTCTCGCTGGTCGTCTTTGTCTGCTATATCTTCCTTCAGGATCTGAGGGTAACGCTTGTGCCTGTAGCGGCGATACCGATATCCCTTCTGGCGACATTCACGGGCCTGGCATTCATGGGTTACAGTATCAACATCCTATCGCTCTTCGGACTGGTGCTTGTAATAGGAACGGTCGTTGACGATGCTATCATTGTCGTCGAACGTGTCCTCTTTATAATGGACAGGGACCACTGTGATACGGAAACAGCTACGGTACAGGCCATGAGGGACGTTACAGGACCCATGGTAGCCACCACGCTGGTATTCCTTGCAATATTCGTGCCGGTCGGTTTTATGGGAGGCATTACGGGTCAGATCTATAGGCAGTTTGCTGTTACCATATCATTCTCAGTAGTCTTTTCTTTGATCGTTGCACTTACACTCAGCCCTGCAATGTGTGCTCATTTGCTTAAAAAAGTTCACCAGAAAGAAAGCGGGCCGTTGAAATGGTTCAACGATTTATTGGGTGTTTCAACTCAAAAATACGTTGCCGGTTCAGTCTGGCTTGCCAGCAGAAAGGTGATAACAGTCGGGATGCTTACTGCTGTTATTGCGGCAGCAGCATTTTCGGCCAAATACCTGCCGACAGAATTTCTCCCCAATGAGGACCAGGGAGCTGCCTTTGCAGCGATCCAGCTGCCTGAGGGTGCAAGCATAGCTAGGACACAGGCTGTAATGGACAAACTTATTCCACAGATAAAGGATATCCCCGGAGTTAAATTTGTAATGGGAATAAAGGGCTACAGCATAATTGGTGGAGCGAGCGAGAACATGGGTACAATAATCATGCCACTTGAACACTGGGAGGAGAGAAAGTCAAGGGAAAAGAGCCTGCAGAGTATAGTGGGGAAGATAGTAGCAATTGGCTCATCTGTTCCTGAGGCTCAGATAAATGTTTTTACCCCACCTGCCATACAGGGGCTGGGGATAAGCGGCGGGATCGATATGCGGCTGCAGTCAAGGCTTGAGAATGATCCTGAAAAGATGGCTATGGTTCTTCGGGATTTCGTGGGAAAGATAAACCAGATACCGGGAGTCCTCTATGCATACAGCACCTACACATCCAATACGCCACATCTCTTCCTGGACATTGACAGGGAGAAGGCCGAGATGTTCAATGTACCGATCGGAAACATTTTCTCCACTCTGCAGACATACTTTGGCTCGGCCTACATAAACGACATCAACATAGGTACCCAGGTCAACAAGGTATTAGTGCAGTCTGACTGGAATTTCAGGAACAATATGAGCAAAATTGGAAACATATTTGTAAACAGCACAAAAGGAGATCCTGTCCCGCTCCAGACCCTGGTCTCAATTAAGAATCTGGTCGCTCCGAGGTCCATTGCCCGCTATAATCTCTATCCCAGTGCGGCCATAACCATAGTTATGAAACAGGGATTTTCTACGGGACAGGGCATCACAAGTCTGAGAGAGCTGGGCAAAGACCTTCCTGAGGGGTATGGTTATGAATGGTCAGGAATGACATATCAGGAACAGCAGGCAAAGGGACAGATAGCAGTAGTCATAGCAATAGCACTGCTCTTCGCATATCTTTTCCTTGTTGCCCAGTATGAAAGCTGGACAGTTCCGGTACCGGTGATCCTCTCACTCCCGATAGCAGTCCTGGGCGCGCTTGGCGGGATCTATGTCATGGGACTTTCAGTTTCGATCTACGTACAGCTTGGAATATTGCTGCTGATAGGTCTGGCCGGTAAGAACGCAATACTGATCATCGAGTTTGCCAAAGAACAGAGAGAAGATAAGGGGCTTTCAATAATCGATGCTGCTGCGGAAGCTGCCAGAGAACGTTTCCGAGCAGTTCTGATGACTGCGTTCACATGCGTTGTCGGAGTGCTTCCCATGCTTCTGGCAAGCGGTGCCGGCGCCGGGAGCAGAAAGGCTGTCGGGACAACGATATGTTTCGGTATGACGACCGCAACCATACTTGGAATATTTTTGATACCTGCACTCTACGTCCTTTTCCAGTCTCTGAGGGAAAACATCAAGGGACGTATAAAAGCTTCGTTTGGTAAGGATTAAGGGGAGTGGGATGATGAAAAAAATCAAGATAGCGTTAATTTTCATATTCATTCTTCTTATGGCAGGTTCTGTCTTTGCTGAAAACATACCTCAGCAATACACCGACGTCGAACTTAGAGAAGGAAAATGGATAGAGATGGCCCAAAGGTATCCTGTCCCTGCTGTGTCAGGTGATGTATTAAGCGAGCCCGATCCCGAAATGCTGGCAAAATGGTGGGAGTCCCTGAATGACGAGATAATGACACAGCTTATTGAATGGTCCCTTGAGAGCAACAGGGACCTGGCTTCTGCACGTTCAAAGGTTACAGAGGCAAGGGCCGCACTTGGCATAAACAAGGCAGCGCTTTTGCCATGGCTCGACAATACCGACTACTGGTACAACTCGAGGACTCCTGTTCAGACAGGGGGTGCGGGCAAAGGGGTCGATATTTACAGATTAGGCATAGATGCGTCGTGGGAGATAGACATTTTTGGAGGAAGAAGAGAGACGGTCAAAGCGGGAGCAGCTTCCCTGGAGGCACAGTATGCATCTCTGCATGCCGCCTGGGTCTCCCTCTCTTCCGAGGTCGCACTGAACTATCTGACGCTCCGAACTCTTCAGGAGAGGCTTCTTATAGCAGAGAGCAACCTGGCCCTTCAGGAAGACACGCTGGATATGCTTCAGTCAAGGGTAGATGCAGGGCTGAGTGACTACCTTGCGCTTAACCAGTCCAAATACACGCTTGAACAGACAAAAGCTGAAATACCTCCTATACAAAATAATATCGAGGTAGTCAAAAATAATCTTGCAGTGCTTACCGGAAGGGTCCCCGGAAGCCTTGACCAGATGCTGAGCGAAAGGAAACCACTTCCCAAGCTTGACCAAAAAATGATGACAGGTATTCCGGCAAACAGCATCCGTCAGAGACCGGATATATTTGCCGCAGAGCGTCAGCTCGTTGCTCAGATAGCCCGGAAAAAATCGGCAAAGGCCGATCTCTGGCCTAAGTTCTACCTGCTTGGCTCAATAGGCACAGAAGCTCTTGACAGCGGAAGTCTTTTTGAGGGCCCCAACAAAGCATATTCATTCGGACCAAAGATCGTCTGGCCAATTTTTCACGCAGGTGCGATCAGGAATAACATAAAAGTCCAGACAGCAAGGCAGGAACAGTACCTTGCCGCATACGAACAGACAGTGCTCAAAGCAGTGGCTGAGGTCAGGAATGCCCTGAGTTCAGGCATAGAGGAAAGAAAAAGGAACGATGCGCTAAGGAGGGGCAGAGATGCCGCACAGGTCGCCCTGGAAGTCGCTAATGACAAGTACAGGAATGGACTTACCGATTTCAACAATGTCATAAACGCACAGAGAGCACTCCTGGCCCTGTCAGAAGCAACTGCGATCAGCGATGGACAGATCACATCTGATTCGGTCAAGCTCTTTAAAGCTCTGGGCGGCGGATGGGCACCTATCAGCGAAGAATATGAAACTCCTGCTTTGAACGAGTAGTACTTTTTTTTCAATGCAATATTTTGAGAGCCTTGTCGCATACTAAGACAGGGCTCTCGTTGTTATAATGATATAGTCTTACATAAGAATCTGTTGAGGAGGAAACGTTGGCATGAAATCGGCAAGATCTGCTTTGATAACAGGGGGAGCGGGGTTTATCGGCTCACATATGGCTGACGAACTCATTTCTGACGGATGGAAGGTCACTGTGCTCGACAACCTGATCACCGGAAAGAGAGAAAATCTGGAACACCTGTCAGGCGACCCATCTCTAAGATTTGTTGAGGGAGATGTCTCAGATAAAGATCTTCTGAAGGGACTGCTGAAGGGCATAGATGCGGTCTTCCATTTTGCAGCCATGGTCTCCGTACCGCTTTCGATAGAAAAGCCTGAAGAATGTCATCTTAATAATGTAACAGCTTTCAGTGATCTGATCATAGCTTTGAAAGATGCAAACATCCCTCTCATATATGCGAGCTCTGCGGCAGTTTACGGCAACAGGAGCGAGGGGCTGAGGCACGAAGGAGAGATCCCCCTGCCGATGTCACCCTATGGAGCAAGCAAGGCTATAAATGAAATTCAGGCAGGCTCTGCGGCAAGAGTCTGGGGACTGGATTGTGTCGGGTTCAGGTTCTTCAACGTCTACGGCCCGAGGCAGGATCCCTTTGGCTCTTATGCGTCTGTAATACCGAGGTTCTGTCATGCGCTTTCTTCAGGGGGAAGGCCGGTGATCTTTGGAGACGGTACCCAGACAAGGGATTTCGTATACGTCAGGGATCTGACATCAGTGCTCCTGAATATGTGCGACAGAGCTCAACAAAACAGGGGACGGGTCTTCAATCTGGCTACAGGAAAGAGCATGACTGTAAACGAACTATTGAAACTTATCTCTGAGATAATGGGTTCAGATGTAAAAGAAGAGAGGCTTCCTGAGAGACCGGGAGACATAAAGATAAGCAATGCCGATATCTCTCTCCTTACGGAAGCTTTGGGAAGGAGAGAATTTACCGATATCAGGTGCGCTCTTTCAAAAACTGCTGAATGGTACAGAGATCACAGTAAAAAATAACTCGTTATCCAATTATCCTGAATGCCATAATACCGATCCATTCTTTTATACCCAGGCAGGAAAGGTGAAAATTATGAGCATCCGGGAAAAGGTCCGGTATGCCCCGAAATCTTGGGTTTGTCTCCATTCCTGCAAAGAGAGAAGAAAGGCTCTTTCCCGTGAAGACTGAACTGGCCCGTAACATCGAACGGGGCATATGAAATGCGTTTGTGACTATTACGATATTATGAAAGTTCGGACCTGAAAGCATCCTTTCGGTACAGAGCATGTTTTCTCCTGTTGTTCTTGAAGATGTTTCAAGCATCGTTTTGCCCTTCCATCCCATTCTCTTTGCGCAATCTTCCATTATTTCTGCCTCTGTCTTCTGATCGTAGCCATAGACGTTTCCACCGGAAAAGATGAGCACGTCTTTCGTGCTGTCAGCAGCCGTGACAGCCGAATAGATCCTTTCAAGTGAGTAGACCCCAGGTATAATTGCATCCCCATCCCTGTCGTAGCTGGAGCCCCCCGCCAGAACAAGGAAAGCTACAGGCTTTTCAGTCTTCGGTACAGAATTCAGATGTTTCCTTTCCAGTCCACCTGTAATAAAAAAGGATCCGGGGGAGGTGCTCATAAACCAGATGGACAGGCTGAGTGCCAGCATAGCAAGAGAAAGTGTTTTTTTATTTTTTGACCTGAAAAGGATCAAAGAGAAGATGGCTGTGATAACGCACAGCAGCCCGGGAGGAACTAAGAGCGATCCTATCAGTTTATATGCATAGAACATATCTTCACCTCTTCCACAAAATAGGTCTTTTAAAAATGTTCATTATCAGTGCCGGTATTTTGATTTCCACAATTTCAATTGATTTTTACATTTCAAACAGCTGTTTAGGTGATGCGGCGCTGGACATGCAGTTGATTTTAGTTAACAATAGACAGATACGATTGTACACTGAGCGAGGAGCTGGTGACTATGGATCTCAAAAAAATATTTGAAAGCTTGTACGGGCATACTCGTCAGGAATGGACGGACGGATCCGGAGATAATGAAAACGGTTGGGAAGAGGAAAGACCGAAGATCCCAAACATAAGAATGCCGAAGATTTCGAGGATATGGTTTATACTGGGTGGATTTTTTATATTGTTTACAGTGATCCTTCCGGGTCTTGCTGTTTTTCTTACAGACCTCTACTGGTTTGAAGCCTATGGTTTCGGGTCTGTTTTCTGGAGACGTTTCACAGCAAGGTGGGAGCTCTTTTTCATTGCTCTTGTCCCGGCGTTTTTGATCTACTGGATCAACTGGAATTACGCATGGAAAAATGGCTTGAGGCTTATGAACGACGCATCCGGGGAAGACGTAAAATTCAACGCCTCAAAATGGGTGATAATAGTAGTTGCCCTTCTTCTGGCAGTAGTGAACGCAATGAATGCTATGGGATCATGGAGTACTTTTCTCAAATTCATGAATCAGACTGCCTTCGGAGAATCAGACCCATTGTTCGGTCTTGACCTGGGTTTTTATGTCTTTACGCTCCCGTTTATAAAATATATCCAGTCATGGCTTCAGGGGCTGTTGGTAGTGACCTTTATGGGAACGTTCGTATCATACTTTATGACGCGCTCTCTTGCACTTGATGGAACTAAAATAACGACATCTCCAAGGGCCAGGCTTCATATGTCCCTTCTTGGCGCGCTCATTCTCCTGGTTTGGGGAGGCGGATACTGGCTTGCAAGATATGAGCTTCTTTTTTCACCGACCGGCGTAGTCTTCGGGGCGGGCTATACTGATGTGAACATACTTCTTCCGGCATATAAAATACTGACTGCCGCAGCGATCGCTGCTGCTGCACTTCTTCTTATGAATTTCTACAAACCTATGTGGAAGATCTCAGCAGTATTGATAGGAGCCCTTCTTTTGCTTGGCTGGGTATCAAGGTCTTTTGTTCCCGGACTGGTCCAACAGTACAGAGTTAAACCCAACGAGTATGAACTGGAAAAACCGTACCTTGAACACCACTTGGATTATACCCGAAGGGCATTTGGACTTAATGATGTCAGGACAATAGATATAACACCAGAAAATGAAGTCACCCCTGAAGAATTGCTGGCAGATCAGGAGACGGTAAGGAATATCCGTCTGTGGGATTATTCCCCGCTTCTGAGGACGTATAAACAGCTGCAGGCCATAAGGACATATTATGACTTCGATGATGTTTACATAGACAGATATATGCTTAACGGCAGCAACAGACAGGTAATGCTCTCCTTGAGGGAACTGGACCTCTCGAAACTTCAAAACCAGACATGGGTCAACATGCATCTGGAATTCACCCACGGTTACGGGGTAGTCATGAATCCGGTAAACGAGGTATCTCCCGGCGGGCTGCCATTCTTCTTTATGAAGGATCTCCCCCCGAGGTCAACTGTTGATATCCGGCTTGACAGACCGGAGATATACTATGGATCGATGGATGATTTTTATGTGCTTGTCAATACTGATGTAAAAGAATTCGATTATCCTATGGGTGATTCAAATGTTCGAAGCACATACGAAGGTAATGGCGGGGTAGAGCTGGATTCTTTCTGGAAAAAGCTGCTCTTCACCCTCAGGTTCCGAGATACGGAGATACTCTTTACCGGTGCGCTTAGACCGGAGAGCAGGGTCCTTTTCCACAGGAATGTACGTGAAGCCCTAAATGAAATAGCGCCCTTCTTTATATATGACAGCGACACGTATCCTGTTATATTTGACGGCAGGATAATATGGGTACAGGACGCATATACATGGACTCACAGGTATCCATATTCAAAGCCCGTCATGACTGCTGATCCGACTTTGCGCCATTTCAACGGAGTCAATTATTTGAGGAACAGCGTCAAAGCAACTGTAGACGCCTATGACGGCAAAATGTCCTTCTATGTAGTTGATGAAAAGGATCCCCTGGTCCAGACATGGCGAAAAATATTTCCGGATATTTTCAAATCTGCGGGCGAAATGTCTGATGAGCTTTGGAAGCACATGAGGTATCCGGAGGACTTTTTTGAGGTCCAGACCGATGTTTACAGGACATATCACATGACCGACACAAATACTTATTACAACAGGGAAGACGTTTGGGAAGTAACGCCGGCCGGACGCAAAAGAAGGATATCACCAAACTACGTGACAATGAAGCTATGGGGTGAAAATGATCCGGAATTTGCTATCATCGTTCCCTATATGCCGCTTGGCAGGGATAACCTTATCGGCTGGATGGCAGGGAGATGTGACCCGGAAAATTACGGTGAACTGCTTGTTTACAAGTTCCCGAAGCAGAAGCTCATATATGGTCCGGCCCAGATAGAGGCCCTTATAAATCAGAATCCGGAAATATCCTCGCAGCTCTCCCTATGGAGCCAGAGGGGATCGGATGTAATAATAGGCGACCTGCTGGTCATACCGATAGGCAAATCACTGCTTTATGTCCAGCCGCTCTATCTTAAAGCGGAGAACGGCGAACTGCCTGAGTTGAAGAGAGTAATTGTTTCAACAGGTGGCAGAGTGGAATGGGATGAGACATTTGCCGGGGCGCTTGAAAAACTTATAGGCAAAAAAACTTCAGAAAAAGGATCAGCTGTCCGGCCGGGATCAGTTGCCGAGATGGTCGGAGGAAATGGGACAGGAGAATCCTACGGAGAGAACCTATCCGGAGAAAGAGATATTCCTGCCCTTGCCAAACAGGCCCAGGAATTATACGATTCAGCTCAGGAAGCACAGCGACAGGGCAACTGGGCACTTTACGGAGATAAAATCAAAGAACTTGGAAATGTGATATCAGAGCTGGAAAAGAGGTCTAAAGAGTAATGTTCACAATACTTTTCGGAGCATTGGCAGTCATTGTGCTGGTACTTATGTGCTTTGGAATTTATATCTTTGCGGCTTATGTGTTTTCCAGATTGGGGGAGAAGTTCAGGATCGGATCCTTCCTCCGGTTTCTTATCCCTTTTTACAACATTGCGCTTCTTTGCGACTGCGCACGGATTTCCCGCTGGTTCACTGTTGCAATAGTTGCGCCGGGGATAATAACTGCTGCAATGAACATAGTCAGTTTCTATGTCTTTGCTGAGGTCTTCAGCTCGGGAGCTGCACTTGTAGCTTTTGCCGCCAATGTCTACCTATGGGGAAGGATCGCAGAGAGACTTGGTAAAAATTTCTGGCTTTGGGGGATCATAACACCTATCCTTCTCGGATTGCCTGTCCTGATAATGGCATTTGACGGTTCCATGCCCGTCGGGAACGGACGATCATCAAGAAAAGGGGAGACAAAATACATAGATGTTTAGCAGCATTAAAATCGGTTCTGAAGCTCCTTTCGAAGGTGTCGGAAGGTATAAGATCCAGAGAAGAAATGTAATGGCATTTATAGCATGTTCGACTTTAACAATTTTATTTTTTCTCTTGATCGGAAGCGATCGTCTCCTCGCAGCTGAGAATGAAAATGCAGCATCCGGTGATGCGGTTCCATCTTTTGAAACATCAGTAACTGCTGTATCTTCAGACATGGAAAAAGAGACAGATGCGGACGTTATGCTTCCGGAGATATATGAAGTTTCCATCAGTCTCATATATCCGGGCGAAGGTGATAAAAAAGACCAGCTGACTGCTTCCATAAAAAATCTGTTGGTCGAGAACGGGGAAAAAGAAGCAGCTCGGACACTGGGAGAGATGTTAGGGCTCCAAAGAAAAAATTCAAAGGCATACCTTGGCTTTTACTGCAGAAAAGCCCTTCCCACACTTTCAGGTGATCTTAACGACAGGGCTGAGTTTCTAAGATGGTTTTTAACAGGCTACGGAAAATCAGGAGTAGTAATGGTTTCCGAAGAGGGGATCAAAAAGTTAAGAGCATCGGGCAGGCGAAGGGGAGAGTTCTGGAAGTTTGTTGAAGATGGCAAAGTCCCATCTGAAAAACTTGAGAGAATATATAAGGCTGATGATGTCGTCTACATCCCTTTTTCGTATGGTGAGATATTTTTACTTGATCTAGTCGGCTCAGAGCAGGGGGAAGCGGTAGTATGGAAAATACTTCCCGGAGGGGTAAACAGGAAGGCCTGGCCTGCAGGACCGTGGGAGAGAGAAATAACGATAAGAGGCGACAGAATCAGCTGATATGATGGCGATAAAAATCTTACTTGATATTTATGCCTGAAACTTATCTTTTGAGGGGTGTTGTAAAGATGAAAGCAAAGTGTATGTTAACTGTGTTTCTGCTGTTGGCGATATCATTATCCCCTGTGCCGGTCTTTGCAGCCTCTGACTGGGACACATTCACTGCTGAGATGGAGAAAAGAAGTAAAATAAAAGATACCGGAGCCGCTGTAATTGCTGATATGCTTGACATTGCCCCTCAGGGGACCGAAGCTGAGCTGTGGAACAAGCTTTGGGACGGAGAGCCTCGCTGGAGGGCTGCTGCGGCTGTATCGCTCATAAACAGGGTGTTTCCGCAGGGAGACCCGTCAAGGTGGCAGGAAGTATCTGGATTTGTCCCCCAGAGGAGCGTACAGCCAAGACAGCTAATGGCAATGGATGCCTTGTTTGTAGCTGTGGACTCCCTTAGACAGATACCTGACGGAGTATGGGGCTCAGCATATTTGCTGTATCTATTCGGTAAGTCGGGAATGGGCAAAGTCCTGTTTATTGAAGAGATCCCCGAGGGAATGGATAAGGTTTTGAATGATGTGATATCAGTCACAGGCCTTCCGGGTGACTGGAGCATAAAAAAGATCAGGGGAAGACTTCCTGTCCTTCCTATTTACCGCGGATATATTACCAGAGACACCGCTGATTCAAGAAACATGCAGTATCTTGACGGATACGGCTCAATAGCTTCGAACGGAAGGTACGCGTGGGACAGGGACAGGGGTTATGTATATGAAGTGATCGAAGACAGATACGAAAGAGATATCTGGATCAACCCGTAAGGCGCTTATTATCTCCTGCCTGTTTCCGACAAAATAAATATTGTTTTTCAAAAATCGAGAACGGAGCGCAGTTTTGATACGCCTCCGTTCTGCTTTTGGTCAGTCTATTCTCTGCCTTTGATAGTTTCAAATGCCATATCAAATATTCCTGCTATTGTTCCCAGCAGAAGGTAGAGGGTAGCCAGGCTGAATATTGTTATGCCGGATCCTGTCGTAAAGAAGAGAGGGTACTGAAATCCTCTTGCCATTATCAGGTCGTATGCCAGGGCTGCTAATCCGGCGAGCAGAAGCATGGTCCACAATTTGGGTTTCATTCCGCCGCATTTATAAAAGACCCAGAAAACCAGTATGACCGGAGGTATTATTATAAAAGCCCTGCTGCGCGCCGGTTCACTTGCCAAGATCTGAGTAGTCTGTGTCAGAGAGTACGAGAGCGGCCCCATTTCAAAACCGACGCCCTTGTTTGCAAATATTTTAGAAAACCTGTCCAGTGCGACTAATGCAAATACCCCGCAGGACCAGGTGTCTCGACGAAGCTCAAATTTCATTGTTTACCTCCTATTTAAAATTCTTGTAAAAGAAGCTTCAACAGTATATCATCTTAATAGGTGCAGATGATCAAAACAAAAAAATTGCATCAAAAAGTTTGTTTTATGTTGCTTAGCGGGGGTGGAAGGATGGAATATGGAGAATATTATAAAAGTTTTGACCCGGAGCCTTACTACAGGGAAAGGGGCTGGCTGATCGGAAACGGGAAGGTCGGAGGAAAGGCAAAAGGCCTGAGCTTTGCTCATGAGGTCCTGAAATCGAACGGGATGCTTGAGGAAGTTTTTCTGCCCAGATGCACTTTCGTAATAACGACTTCTGTCTTTGAAGAATTTATGGAAGAGAACAGGCTGTGGGACAGACTCCTGGACCTTAGGGAGCACAGCGATGCCCCTAAGCTTCACAGGATATGCCAGGAAGCTGTTCTGCCTCAGAGCGTTGATGAAGATCTGGAAAGAATTCTTGATTTGATAGATACTCCAATGTCGGTCCGCTCATCATCGATCCTAGAAGATGACGTCAACCTTTCTTTTGCCGGCAAGTACGCCACAAAATTTGTAGCCAACAGCGGAGACAGGGCCTCAAGGAGGAAGGATCTGGAAGCAGCGATCAAAGAGGTATATGCTTCAACATACAATCCGGCAGCCAGAGAATATAAGAGAAAACACAATATACTTTGGGGAGGAGAACGGATGGGAGTCCTTATCCAGCCGATCGTTGGAAGGATGAGGGAAAACAAGTACTATCCTGAGCTTGCGGGAGCGGCATTCTCACAGGTTTTCAGGCGCCCCTCGCCAAGGATCAAAAAGGAAGATGGTGTGGCAAGAATATGTTTCGGTCTTGGCACCCGGACAGTGGACAGGAGCTTTGCGCGTACCTTTTATCTGACAAACCCCAATTTAAGGCCTGAAGGCAACAGGCCTTCAGAAATAGTATCACATTCTCAGGAGCAGTTTGATTATGTGGATATTGAGCATAATGCCTTTATGACAGCTTATGCTGCGAACTACATCAAAATGATCTCAAAAAAACATAAGATGGCTCAGACTTATCTGCAATGGTTTGATGACAACATGTTTCACTGGCTTCTTGCTGACACAAATGACATGGTAGCGCCAAGGGCTGTTTTTACTTTTGCAGAACTGCCGCAAAAATGTCCTCAGCTTTTTATAAGGATAAAGAGATTGCTGCAGCTCTTTGAAAAGGAACTGCAGCTGCCGACAGATATGGAGTTTACCTACGAAAGTGCAGAGGACGAGTTCACTCTCGTCCAGCTTAGGCCGCTCTCAGTATATGA
Organism: Synergistaceae bacterium; assembly: GCA_012727545.1. GTDB lineage: Bacteria > Synergistota > Synergistia > Synergistales > Synergistaceae > Caenicola. The sequence goes on from JAAYHA010000237.1 coordinate 13,724, forward strand.
TGACAGGGGAAAGGTCGAAATACCCGCAGTAGATCCTGAGAAGGTCATTCTGAGGGGAAATCGCATGGTTGCTAATGGAAGGCTGGAAAATATAAGCCACATAGTATATGTGGATCCTGAATTGTATGGCAAAACCCCGGATTTTTATGATGTGGCAAGGGCAATAGGAGATATCAACGAAAAGCTGGACGGAGAGAGATACCTTCTTGTAGGCCCCGGACGCTGGGGGAGTTCCAATCCTGTTCTGGGAGTTCCTGTACAGTACAGTGAGCTTTCAAATTCAGGCTGCCTGGTAGAACTGGGCATCCCGAGTAAGGGGATGGCGCCTGAACTTTCATATGGGACCCATTTTTTTCTTGACCTGGATGGTGACAACATCCTATATCTTCCGGTATTTGATGGAGAAAAAGGAAATATATATAACAAGGAATGGTTCGACAGCAGAAGTTGGATATCTACCCATCATCCGGCAGTGAGGCACTACCATGGAACATTCGATGTCCTGCTTGATGGTGACAGCGAAGTTGGGATCGTGATCGACAAAGGTGACACGGAGGTGAAGGGCAAGTGACCGATCTGGAAAGGATCAGGGAAGAATATTTTTCTTGGGACCCGCACGATGATCCGGAATTTGCACCGATAATATTCGGCAAGGGGACAATAGGAGGAAAAGGCAGATCTCTTCTTTTTGCGCTCAGAAAACTACGTGATTCAGGAGACCCGCAGCTTTGCAACAGCAAGGTGCCGGAGTCTATCTACTTTGGTATTGACATTTTCCACCAGTTCCTTGAAGCAGTGCCGTCTTTGGATCTCCTGATCTCACAAAATGAACCTGAAAGGCTGGAAGAGGTTTTCCTTAAGACTCCGCTGCCAAAGATAGTTGGCGAAGCTGTACGGAAATTCCTCTCAGAAATGCATGACCCGGTGGTAATAAGAAGCAGCAGCAGACTTGAAGATTCTGCCAAGCATTCTTTCGCCGGCAAGTACCTCACTACTTTCATGAGCAATGATTCTCCCTCGTTGGAAGAGAGAGTAAGTGTCGTAGAAAGGGAAATAAGAAAAATATATGCAAGGATCTATTTCCCTCAGGCTGTAAGCTACAGGGAAAAGCACTGTCTTGGCGACGATGACATGGGCATCATTGTGATAAGGATGTCGGGAAGGTGGCATGGCAGATATTATTACCCGACTATAGCCGGCGTCGGATATTCGCAGAATTTCCGACGATGGAACAAAAGAGTAAAACAAAAGGACGGCGTTCTTAGGATAGTATTCGGGCTTGGAACGATGAGCACAAAGAGAGGTTATGCAAGAACGATCTCTCTTACCAACGCATACCTCCGGCCCGACGGACAGAACCCGGAAAAAATTGCTATCCATTCGCAGGAAAGATTTCATGTCATCGACAGGGAAAATCCGAATGAACTGACGACTCTTGACATTAAAAAAGAGTGGCCGCAGCTGATCGAGCATCACCCTGATTTTGACGCGTATGCTCAGGTCTACTGCTATGATTCAGAGGGGGGGTGCCTATCTTCCCTTATGAAGACTACAAAAAAGATAGATTTGGGGTCTAAAGTCTGTCTGACGTTTGATAATTTCCCCAAGAAATATCCGAACTTTTTTGAAAGGATGAAGAAGACTCTTCCGCTTCTTGAGTCTTCCATGGGGCTGCCAGCAGATATTGAATTTGCATACGAACCTCTCGACGACAGCTTCTGCCTGATACAGTCCCGTCCATGCTGGTGCCAGACATGTACAGAAGAGGATATGCCTGACCTTGAGGGAAAGCGTATCCTTCTTAAGGCAGACAGAATGGTCACACCGGGAGTTATAAACAATATTCCTTTCCTTGTCTATGTAGACCACAGGATCTATTATTCAAACCCGGATTTCTTTAAGGTGGCCCGAGGCATTGGAGAGATCAACAGCCAAATGAACGGACAGAAGTTCATTTTCGTCTCGCCCGGTCGGGTAGGATCCAGCAATCCGGAACTGGGAGTCCCTGTGAAGTACGATGAACTTACCAACTGCTGCTGCATAGTTGAACTTGGCATACCCAGACTTGGTTTTATGCCCGAACTCTCCTACGGGACACATTTCTTCTCTGATCTTGCTGTTGACAACGTGCTCTATATGCCTGTTTTTGAGGGAGAATCGAACAACCTGATAGATCAGGATTGGTTCAGCGAGAGAAAGTGGGAAGAGGGGCCACATCCTGCGATAAGGATATACAGAGGCAGCTTCTCAGCTTACATGGAGGGTGAGACTAACCAGGGTCTGATAATTGACAACAGCTGTACTTCAGAAGAAAAATAAAAAAGGGCGGCCTACAGAGGCCGCCCTTTAAAAATTCTCAGCCAAGAAGTTTTTCCACTATTACTCCTGTTTCACCAAGTGCTACAGCGTCTATCTCTTCCGGGTCGCATGCCTGCTGTTCCATTTCACGGATCTTAGCCTTTGCCTCTTCAACTTCATTAAGAACGCCTGCGCCTTCGTATCCTTCTCTTAAGACCTGGATCTCTTTTTCATCGTTCAGTCTGTCTGTAAGGTATCCGAAGAGGAATGTCGGCGCACTGAGGGCGGCCAGTCTTTTGTCTGAACAACACCACGGCTCTGCTACATAAGTCGCGTAATTTACTGTATCTTCGATATCTTCATCTAAGTCATCCTCAGGCTCAGGGAACTCCCAGATGTTGAGAACAAAGAAGGGGACTTCAGGATCAAGAGAGATAGCGTAGCTGACAGCGTCGCGGATCTCACCGGGCTCTGCATCTGTTTCGATCAACGCTATCGCCCTGGCGTGTTCACCTACTACAGATTCGAGAGGGTCGCTCTCAAGCGTATCAAAGATCTGTCTGTACATCTGCAGGTCGAGCATGCAGCGGTAAAGCAGTGTGCGGCTGGGATAGAAGCCTTCGTCATCAAAGTTTGCAAATTCTTTTGCAACTTCAAGCGCTTCTTCAGTCTCCTGCTCCGCCAGCAGAGAGTAGCCGAGGTTCATCAATATAGTGCAGTAAGCCTGAGCGTCGCGGTCTTCCTCTATATCAGGAGGTGTATCTTTTTCAGATATTATCATCCTTATTCCGGAAAGAGCCTCTCTAAGCATATCAAGATTTTCGACGCAGCCCTCATAATCCATTGTTTCCCAGACAGCCAGCTTGCCGTAGGGGCTTTCAGGGTCGATTTCCAGTATCATTCTGCCTATTTCAGAGATCTCTTCATCGGTCTCTGCTGTGTCAAGTCTTTCAAGAAGTTGTTCAATATTCATCCTTTTTTCTCCTTTTTTGTTTTTTTATGGTCGATCAGATCTTTGATATTACCATCATTATCATACCGCCCGGCTGAAGCTTCAGCATGCACCTGTAACCTTTTACAGAACTGCTTCTCTGTACACCGTCAAGCATGTTGCCATGTATCCCGATAGACCTCAAAGCGCTTTCCGCTTCTGAGTCTGAGATATCGCTGCCCAAAGAAAAAATCAGCTGTCTGCAAATATTCTCAAAACGGCTGTTTTCGAAGGATCTCAGGATGGAAGAGGGCCTGTCTTCATCCGCATAATTGTCAGTAAGATAGAGTAAAGCCACATTTAAAAGTTCTTTTCCATCATCTGATTCTGTTAGTACGAGCATCAACTTATTGCCGCAGTCCAGGACTCTTTTTGATTTTCCGGCATCCTGGATATCAGAAGCAATAGTAACACTAGAGATCCCATTTTTTACTTTTGAGCAGGCATAACCCATCCTCTTTAAAAAATAGTCAGAGCTGACGCCCATGCCCTGAGAGCAGGAGGCCTCTTTTGTAAAAAGAAGCAACAGGAACATTGCAGTTATCAGTGTTAATTTTCTCAGTTCAAAGCACTCCGTCGGAAAAGATTTTATCTACGCATTATATAGCAATTTTGCGGAATCTCTTACAAGTAAATGAGGTTAAGATTATAGCAGAGGTTTAGAAAGGGGTTATATGAATTGATAAAGATAAAGTTTTTGCACCGTGCGGTCTTTCTCTCTTTCCTGTTTTTTGCTCTCATTTTTAATTCCATTGCAAGCGCTGACGACGGCGACAGGTACATTGACGTAATATTCTCCGAGGGGACCTCAAAGGATCTGCTGGGGACAGCCATTGTCCGCGGAAAGGATATATGGGTGCCCGCAGATGTCCTGGGTATGCTGGGGCTGCCCTTAACGAAAGGTCCGAATGGAAAGGGCTTTCTTATTGAAGTCAGGGAACCTGCCAAAGTTTTTGGCATTAAGGAACTTGAGAGGCTGGCAGGAAGATCCATTTCCCTATATTTCCCCTCGATGGACAATGAGGGCATCTCTTATTTTAATGTAAAAGGACTGGAAAAACTGACAGGGATAGCTGCAGATGAGACAAATGCAGGTCTCGAACTCAAAAGGATCACTCTCAATACTCCTTTGAACATAAGAAAGCCTGATAATGCCTTCCTGAAAAATAAACGGATCACCCTTGCGTGGGCACACATCACAAGGGACAACCCGGATCTCGGAGCTGAAGATCGTATTGATGGACTTGATGTGATCTCGCCGACATGGTTCAACCTTACCGACGGCCGCGGAAACATGGCAAACAGGGCTTCCGCAGCCTATGTTGAGGCTGCACGCGAAAAGGGATACCGCATATGGCCCCTTGTCTCAAACGGCTTCAGCAAAGAGAACACGTCAAGGTTTTTCAACGACACTGCTGCTGTGAATACCTTTATTGCACGAATTCTATGTTATTCAAAGCTCTATGGTTTTGACGGCATAAACATAGATTTTGAAAA
>JAAYHA010000238.1 GCA_012727545.1 Synergistaceae bacterium
TAAGGGTGTAGTTACAGTTGATTCTAAAAAAGACGAGATCAACAGTCTGCAGAGAACATTAAGTGATGTGATGGCGTACCACGATTTCAAGCAGGAACATAAGAGTAAAATGGACAGCATAAGCATTATGGTATACGAACGTTTCGCTCAGGCAGGAAACCGCCTTTGCTATAAGACCCTTGAGGACATAGCGACAGCCTTCTCTCCTGGTGATGAAAAATTCAGGAGCGCTCTCCCCCGTGCGGCTAAAATGACAGTCAAGTTCTGTGAAAAGCTAAAGCTGCCCGATGAAGAAAAATTCTACGCATACCTTGGCGCCCTTTTTAGCAGGATAGGACTTCTTGGCATACCTTTCTCGATACGGAACAAAACAACCGAGCTCTCCCCCGTCGAACTGAGGGAGTATCATAAGTACCCGATATTATCAAAAGATTTCCTTGAGTCAGTCGAGCTTCTGCGCCCTGCTACCCAGATCCCTCACTGCTGGAACGAAAAATGGGACGGCACAGGGTTTCCAAAGGGACTGAGCGGAAGCGCGATTCCTTTGACCGCGCGCGTCTTTGCTATTGTTGACACATGGAATGAGATCACAAGGCCTTGGCTTGGAAGAAAACTGCCGACTCAGGAAGAGGTTGATCTGAAGCTGCGTGAAATGGCGGGAACGAAATTAGACCCCTATCTCACGGAACAGTTTATACAATTACTGCATGATGAAGGGAAAACTATCTGAAATGAATATTGTTGACGCAAGAGGACTTGATTGTCCCAAACCTGTTATATTGACAAAAGAGACTGTTGAAAAGGGATGCAGGTCTTTTGCAGTCTGGGTAGACAACGAGGTCGCAGCGGCAAATGTTGCAAGGTTTCTTGAGAACAAAGGATTTATGGTCAAAAAAGAGTATGGGGAGGAATCCATCGTACTTGAAGCTAAGATCGAGTCCAAAGAGACCCAGGGAACTCCTCAAAAGAAGGGGTCAACAGGTATCATGTTCACTTCTGACATAATCGGGGCAGAATCGGGAGGACTTGGAGAAGTCCTCATGAAATCCTGTCTGGGCACACTGGTACAGGGTGAAAAAGCCCCCTCTGTTATCGCTTTGATGAACAGTGCCGTGAAAATGGCTTTAAGCGGATCCTCATGCCACGACTATCTCTGCGAATTAAGGGACCGTGGGACCCTAATCCTTGTCTGCGGGACATGCACGAAACATTTTGGGATAACTGAAGCCGTTTCGGTCGGAGTTATCTCCAACATGTTTGAGATAACAGAGGCCGTCTTCGGCACAACAAAACCTATAGTGATAGGCTGATCATGTCGATTTATCTTAACAATGCCGCAACAACATGGCCCAAACCCCCGTGTGTCCCCGATGCCATCTATGACTTCATCGCAAACAGGGGAGCAAATGTCGCAAGGGGCTCCGCTTCCATGAGGGACATCCAGAGCCTTGACAATGTCTTTACCTGCAGGCAGAAACTGGCGGAACTGCTGGGCGGTCATCAGAAATGCGACCCAAGGTTCATAACCCTGACTTCCAATATCACGGAATCTATAAATATAATCATCAAGGGTTTCCTTAAACCAGGGATGAAAGCAGTTACATCCTCCATGGAACACAATTCCGTACTGAGGCCGCTCAGGAGGGCAGAGAGTGAGGGTGTCGCACTCGATATTATCCAGTGCAGCCTCAAGGGATACCTGGACCCAGATCTGATGAAAAAATATCTTTCCGAAGGAGCGAATATAGCAATAATAAACCACTGCAGCAATGTCTGCGGATCTCTCCAAAATATTGAAGATATCGCAGAAGTGTGCAGAACATCAAACGTCCCGCTTGTAGTAGATTGTGCCCAGACAGCCGGGATAATCAAGATCAGCGCACAGGATCTGGGAGTCGCTGCACTGTGCTTCACAGGGCATAAAGGACTTTTTGGACCTCAGGGGACCGGAGGTATCGTGTGGGATCCGGAGTTCGCACAGAGATGTTCTCCCCTTTTTGAAGGAGGAACAGGAAGCATTTCCCATGAGGAGTTTCAGCCGTCACAGATGCCTGACAAGTTCGAGGCAGGAACGCCGAACCTTCCGGGCATCGCAGGTCTGCTTGCATCTGTGGAGTGGATAGAAAA
>JAAYHA010000239.1 GCA_012727545.1 Synergistaceae bacterium
TCGCAAGTGTCTTCGTGATCGCCGCTGTAAGCGTCGTCTTACCGTGGTCGATATGGCCTATCGTTCCTATGTTGAGATGCGGCTTGTTTCTTACAAATTTCTCCTTTGCCATTTCTGTCTTGCCTCCTTTAGATATTTCCTGCTTGTTAGATAGTTTGCTATATTTTAAGAAGTTCTTCCGCTACGCTTTTTGGTACTTCGTCATAATGATGAAAAGTCATTGTGTAAGAAGCCCTTCCGGATGTCTTGCTCCTGAGATCCGTTGCGTAACCGAACATCTCTGCAAGAGGAACAAAAGCTTTGACTATCCGAGCGTTTGCTCTTGAACCCATTTCGGATACTTTTCCCCTTCTTGAGGAAATGTTACCCATAACATCGCCCATATACTCTTCCGGAACCACTACTTCAACATCCATTACCGGTTCCATAAGTACAGGGTCAGCTTTCTTAAGAGCTTCCTTTATCGCCATTGAGCCGGCAATTCTGAAAGCCATTTCGGAGCTGTCTACCTCATGGTAACTTCCATCAACTATAGAGACCTTTATCCCTATTACCGGGTAACCACCAAGGATACCGTTGCCAAGGGCTTCCTCTACACCTTTTTGGGCTGCCGGAATGTATTCTTTAGGTACAGAGCCGCCAACTATGCGGTCTTCCCATTCAAAGCCTCTTCCTTCTGAAAGAGGTTCGACTTCAAGGACTACGTCCCCATACTGCCCCTTACCTCCGGACTGGCGAACAAACTTGCCCTGGGCCCTTGCAGGCTTTTTTATGGCCTCTCTGTATGCTACCTGCGGACGGCCAACCTTTACCTCAACATTGAACTCCCTGCGGAGCCTGTCAACAATGATCTCAAGGTGGAGTTCGCCCATTCCGCTTATTAGTGTCTGACCAGTTTCCTCGTTTACTGAAACATGGAAGGTCGGATCTTCCTCCGAAAGGGCATCAAGTCCTTTTGCAAGTTTGATCTGGTCTGCCTTGCTCATTGGCTCTACTGAAAGCGAGATAACTGGCTCAGGGAATATAAGGTTCTCAAGAAGCACCGGGTTCTTTTCATCGCAAAGAGTATCACCCGTACGTACCTGTTTAAGCCCCGGTATTGCAACAATAAGCCCCGCCTGCGCACTCTCCAGCTCTTCACGCTTGTTAGCGTGCATTCTTAGTATCCTGCCTACTCTTTCACGGCGTCTTGTGTTTGTATTGTATATAGACATACCGTTCTCAATAGAACCAGAATATATTCTGCAGAAAGCCAGACGGCCGACAAATGGATCGACCATTATCTTGAATGCCAAAGCTGAAAAAGGTGCATCAACAGAGGGATGGATCTCGATCTCTTTTTCTAATTCGTCAGGATCGTGAGCTATGAGCGGAGGCATATCCATGGGGCTGGGAAGATACGCAACGACTGCATCCAGAAGCGGCTGCACGCCCTTGTTTTTAAATGCAGAACCGCACATGACCGGGACTATCTTGAGACTTATCGCTGCTTTTCTGATAGTCCTCCTGAGCATGTCTTCGGGGACTTCCTGGCCTTCCAGATAGAGGTTCATCATCTCATCATCATAATCAGAGAGATTCTCGATCATTTCGGACCTGGCGATCTCAACCTCTTCTTCTAGCTGTGGAGGGACTTCAGCAATATGGAACTCAGTTCCAAGTGTGTCATCGTAGATTATCGCTTTTCTTGCTACCAGGTCAACCATTCCGGTAAAACCGTCTTCAACGCCAATTGGTATCTGGATTGGGACAGCTCTGGCACCAAGTCGTTTGCGCATCTGATCCACAACAGAGAAAAAGTCTGCTCCGACCCTGTCCATTTTGTTGACGAAAGCGATCCTGGGAACGTGATACTTATCTGCCTGACGCCATACTGTTTCTGACTGGGGTTCAACTCCGCCAACTGCACAAAAAACGGATACTGCCCCGTCAAGTACTCTCATAGAGCGCTCAACTTCAACAGTAAAGTCCACGTGCCCGGGTGTATCAATAATATTGATAAGGCAATCGCCCCAGAAGCAGGTAGTCGCGGCAGATGTGATCGTGATACCACGCTCACGCTCCTGGTCCATCCAGTCCATAGTAGCAGCGCCTTCGTGAGTTTCGCCCAGCTTGTGCTTACGGCCTGTGTAGAACAGGATACGCTCTGTCGTTGTAGTTTTACCCGCATCTATATGCGCAGCAATTCCAATATTGCGCACTTTACTCAAGTCGATGCCCTGCATCGTCAACACCACCAAACTAAAACTTTGAAATTTTTGTTATTTCCACTACCAGCGGTAGTGTGCAAACGCACGGTTTGCTTCCGCCATGCGGTGTGTATCTTCTCTCTTTTTGACAGAACCGCCTTCGCTTTTACAGGCATCGGTAAGTTCACGCGCAAGACGTTCAACCATCGGTATACCCTTGCGTGAACGAGAGAAATTAATGATCCAACGAATCGCAAGAGCCTGGGCTCTTTCAGGTTTGACCTCTACAGGCACCTGATATGTCGCTCCGCCAACCCTTCTTGGGCGAACTTCGACGAGGGGACGAACGTTGGTCATCGCTTTTTCAAATACTTCTGCAGGTTCGATACTGAGCCTGCTTCCAGCCAGATCCAGTGCTCCATAAAAAATCCTCTCTGCCGTGCTCTTTTTTCCACCGAGCATCAGGCAGTTGATGAATTTTGAAATTGCCGGGTTCGCATAAACTGAATCGGGCGGCGTTATACGTTTTTTTACATGTCCTTTGCGTGGCATATAGGACCTACCTCCCTTGTTTTAATACAAATTACTTCGGTCTGCGAGCGCCGTAGAGCGAACGGCTCTGACGACGGTTTTCAACGCCGCCGCAGTCAAGAGTTCCCCTGATTATGTGATAACGAACACCAGGCAAGTCCTTTACACGTCCACCACGGACCAGGACTACAGAGTGTTCCTGCAAATTATGCCCTACACCCGGTATATAAGCAGTGACTTCTATTCCGTTAGTAAGACGCACACGTGCGACTTTACGGAGAGCAGAGTTAGGCTTCTTCGGTGTAACCGTGTAGACACGCGTACAAACTCCGCGACGCTGTGGGTTTTCCTGAAGTGCAGGCGCGCTCATACTACGCCTCTTGTCCTCTCTGCCGTTACGTATAAGTTGGCTTATTGTTGGCAAATAGCTCCCTCCTTCCCTATTAA
>JAAYHA010000240.1 GCA_012727545.1 Synergistaceae bacterium
ATACAGTATAACGATACTTATATGGAGCGGCTCTATGGTTTTGTAAACCTCATCAATACGATCGAAGGCGGAACGCATGTCGCCGGATTCAGAACAGCCCTTACAAGGGCAGTAAACGATGAAGCAAGGAAAATGAAGATCCTAAAAGAAAAAGACGCAAACCTTACGGGGGACGACCTCAAGGAAGGCCTGACAGCGGTAATTTCCGTAAAAGTCATGGAACCCCAGTTCGAAGGGCAGACAAAGACCAAACTGGGCAACGGAGACGTAAAAGGGATCGTTGACTCACTCGTATACGAAGGCCTTAAAGAAGTCCTGGATGAAAGGCCTGAGATCCTCAAGCCAATAGTCGAAAGCGCACTGAGGGCCAGGCAGGCAAGAGAGGCAGCAAAGAAGGCAAAGGATCTCGTCCGGAGAAAATCTGTAATGAACGGGCTTACCCTGCCCGGCAAGCTTGCAGACTGTTCCAACAGGAATGCTGCAGACTGCGAGCTCTACATAGTCGAAGGAGACAGCGCCGGAGGCAGCGCCAAACAGGGAAGAAACCGTGAATTCCAGGCGATCCTCCCCCTCAGGGGAAAGATCCTCAACGTCGAAAAGGCACGCCTGGAAAAGATCCTGGGAAGCGAGACCATAAGAAACATAATACTGGCACTGGGAGCAGGAGTCGGCGACGATTTCAACGAGGACAAGCTGCGCTACCACAAAATATTCATAATGGCAGACGCGGATGTTGACGGAGCCCACATACGCACCCTGCTGCTCACTCTTTTCTTCAGGTACATGCCGCAGATAATCGACAGAGGCTATCTTTATGTGGCTCAGCCGCCACTTTACAGGGTACAGGTAGGAAAAGAGGTCACCTACTGCTTCTCGGAAAAAGAGATGAAAGAGATCCAGACTGCCGCGGCGGGGAAAAAAGTCGATGTACAGCGCTACAAAGGGCTTGGAGAAATGAACGCGGAACAGCTTTGGGATACAACCATGAACCCCGAGAACAGGATCGTCAACAGGGTGGAGGTCCAGGATGCAGTTGAGGCCGACGAGCTCTTTGGGATACTTATGGGTGACAACGTAGAGCCCCGCAGAAAGTTTATAGAGACTTACGGCCGCGAAGTCCGAAACCTCGACATTTAGGGAGGTTCAAAGGGACAGGGCCTGTAAAAATGGCAAATAGAACTGAGAAGGCGCCGGGATATCCTTTCCCGCGCCTCTTTATTACGTATAAAAACAAGATCCTTTTATAGTGAGATAAAGTTAAAATTTTTATGTCTGACACAAAAAATACACATTTTTGGGTTATAGTATCTATGTTCTATATAATGAAATCTTTACATAAGGATGAAATATATATATGAAAATTATTGAAGTCTCTCTCCGAAGGCCTGTTACGGTACTCATCTGCACAATAGCTCTGATAGTTTTTGGCGCCTATTCTTACGTGAATATGGGCGTGGAAAGAATGCCAAACGTCGAATTCCCCATCGTTGTGGTAAGAACGATAATGGAGGGCGCAAGTCCCGCAATTATCGACAACGATGTTACCGACGTCCTCGAGGCGAGGATAAACACTATAGAGGGCATCAAAAACCTAAGCTCAAGCAGCTACGAGGGCCGTTCTATCATCGTCATAGAGTTTGACCTGGGCAGGGACGTGGACGACGCGGCCGCTGATGTCCGGGGAAAAGTCAGCATGGCAGCCGGGCGTCTTCCCGATGACGCAGATACTCCCCAGGTCGATAAATACGATCCGGCAGACAGGCCTATCATGAACGTTGCAGTCAAAAACGACGGCAGAACGGACATGAAAACGTTGGCAAGATACGTTGACAAGGTCGTTACGGAACGTCTGCAGACTGTCAAGGGTGTCGGCGGAGTACAGCTTGCCGGCTTCCGCGACAGGGAGATCAGGATATGGATAAATACCGACAGCCTGGAAGCATACAATATTACGACAAAAGAGATCAAATCGGCGGTCTATACAAAACATGTTGAGCTTCCGGCCGGACGAATAGAGACAGCCACCAAAGAATA
>JAAYHA010000241.1 GCA_012727545.1 Synergistaceae bacterium
GAATCATAGGAGGAATCCTCATGGCTGAAAAAATTCTCATTGCGGACGATGAAGAAAGTCTTGTTGAATTCATCGGCAGAGCTCTGAAAAAGCATGGCTACAGGGTAATAACGGCCCACGACGGAGACAACGCGCTTTTCCTTATCGGAGAAGAGCTTCCCGATCTTGTCATACTTGATCTGATGATGCCGCAAATGGATGGATGGGAAGTCTGCAGGAGGGCAAAAACGGGAACGGCTACCAAGGACATCCCTATCATAATGCTGACTGCAAGGAGTTCAGCCGATGATGCGGTACAGGGCCTCGATCTCGGAGCCGATGATTACATGAGAAAACCTTTCAGCCTTGACGAACTTATTGCACGTGTCAGAGCCCTTCTAAGAAGAAAAAAGGGTGAAGAGGGCGGCAGGACGATAGAAGACGGAGACCTGAGGATAGACAGGGAAGAACGAGAGGTCTTTCTTCGCGGCATGTCCCTTGAGATAAGCCCAATGGAGTTTGAGATACTTGAGCTGATGGCCGGAAGGATAGGGCGTACAATTTCCAGGGAAGAAATACTGAAGAAGATCTGGGGTATCGGGGGCGAGGACACAAGGACAGTCGATGTCCATGTCTCAAGACTCAGGAAAAAGCTTGATGACGGGAAAAAACCGCAGCTCACGATCCAGACATCCAGAGGACGGGGATACAGGCTTTCCTGGGAGGAGGAGCAGGAACATGTTTAAAAAAATGACTCTCAGAAAAAAAATCGCCCTTATGCTGACTTTGTGTGTGCTCCTGATCGGCATTGGGATCTGGGGATTTATTTACAGAAACGAGCGCATTGAAGTAATAGAAGAGAACAGGGAGACCCTTTCCCGCTACCTTGATGCCTTTGCAGCCGCAGGAGAGACCGACGGTTTGGAGGGGATCAGGAATATTCAGTCTTTATGGGAAAAAGTTTATCCAAAGGGCAGGCTTACGCTGATAAATACCATGGGTGAGGTCGTTATCGACAGCAAGAGCGACCCGAATGAGATGGACAACCACTACAAGAGGCCGGAGATAATCAAGGCTTTTGAAGAGGGGAACGGTTCAGAACTAAGGTACAGCAAAACACAGTCTGAATGGCAAAACTATATGGCCAAAAGGATCATCGTCCCCGGAACTCCCGGTCAGGGTATGGTAATAAGGCTGTCTTATCCCGTTGAAGACCTTAACAGCCTGGCTGGGTCTATGGCGAGACCATTCCTTTATTCGCTGGAGATAATGCTTTTCCTGGTGCTGATAGGTTCCTATCTGATCCTCCATTTCGTAACAAAGCCGCTGGATCTGCTGAGCGAATCTGCACAGACGATCGCAGCAGGAGGAACGGCAAGGTTTCCTATAACTAATGACCCACAGATACAGAATCTGTCGAACGCGCTGAATTCAATGTCAGACTCCCTTAAGCTTAGCATCAGGGAGGCGCAGGAAAGGAAAGAGGAACTCTCTCTGCTTGTGGGCGCTCTTCCTGTCGGAGTGATCCTGATAGACGATACTAGGAAGGTCCGGTACATGAACAGCACTGCTTCAAAGATATGTGGAAGGGTCGGCAACGAACCTGCCAGAGGTCTGTCCATAGAGGTGATCCTGCCTTCAGACGAGATGTGCAGCATGCTTGACGAAGAAGACGGAAGAAGGATGATAAGCCTCCCGCGCAGCGGAGGCTCAAAGATCGAAATGTCGACGCTTACATTGACACGCGGAAGGATGATCGTACTCGAGGATCTGACGGATAAGATCAAGCTGGACGAAGCCAGGCGTGACTTCTTTATAGATGCGGGACATGAGTTCCAGACTCCGCTGACAGTAATAAGGACGGGTCTTGAGCTTTTGAGATCTGGTGATTCTCTTGCTGATATTGAAGACATAAAAGCAGTTGACAGCATGATCCGTCAGCAGGAACGTATAAGTGGCCTGGTTGAGGATCTTTTGCTTCTGGTGAAACTTGATGTGGACCCCCCGGGAAACAGAAGAGAAGATGTCGATCTCAAAGAGATGATCCGAGACATCGTATCTGACGTCAAAGAACTCCCTGC
>JAAYHA010000242.1 GCA_012727545.1 Synergistaceae bacterium
ACTTATTGTCTTTCCGGACGGGAGGTCAAGAGGGGCAAACCCAAGCTCGATCGTCATCCCTCTCTTTTTTTCCTCCAGGAGACGGTCGCAGTCCACCCCTGAGAGCGCTCTGACTATGGCTGTTTTTCCATGGTCGATGTGCCCTGCTGTGCCTAAAACGAATGGGTATTCCCTGTTAGTCACTGCTTTCTGCCTTTTCCCGGTTTAATGAAAACATCTCTCTGAATCCATCAAGTATCCACTTTTCATCTTTTTCTGAAAGGGTGCGCACATGGAACAATAATCTGTCTTCACTAGCTCCTGTAATTACCGGAACACTGAGGAGCCTCAGCTTTTCTGCAAGCTTCCCTGTACTGCCAAGTTCTGGAAGTTTAAGTGAAACAGCATATCCGGGCAGTTCAGAACCTGGAAAAGCTCCGCCGCCAACTGTATCATTTACCGGAATTACATCAAGAAATACTGAGCGAAGTCTGGTCTTGCCCAAAAGGCCTGAAAGCTTCCTTTTGAACCTCTTTGCCTGCCTCTTCATATCTTCGGCATCCCTGTTTATCATCCTAAATGTCGGGATAGATCCCGTCTCTTCCTTGAGATAGAGCCTCAGCGTAGCCTCAAATGCTGCAAGAGTCATCTTGTCCACTCTTAATGCCCTAAGGAGTTGATGTTGTCTTAATTTATCCACCAGACAGGCAGATCCTGCAATAACACCAATCTGGGGTCCTCCAAGAAGCTTGTCTCCTGAAAAAGTGACCAGGTCTACACCGGATTCAATGCACTCTTTCACAGTCGGATCACCTTTTAATGCCGGTCCATCCATCTTGACCAACATCCCGCTTCCCAGGTCTTCCATGAAGACAAGATCATTAGCATGCGCCATCGTGGCAAGTTCTTCCCTGGGAACAGAGGAGGTAAAACCCTGGACTGAAAAATTTGAAGTATGCACCTTAAGTATCATTGCAGTCTCTTCTGTTATTGCACTTTCATAATCTCGCAGATGTGTCTTGTTTGTAGTACCGACTTCGACCATCCTGCTGCCCGAAAGTGCCATTATTTCCGGTATCCTGAAAGAGCCGCCTATCTCTACAAGTTCTCCCCTTGAGATCACTGTTTCCTTATCTTTTGCAAGGGCTCCGAGAGAGAGTATTACAGCCGCAGCATTGTTGTTGACCACTATTGCCGCTTCTGCTCCGGTCAGACGGCAAAGGAGCCACTCTACGTGGTCGTTCCTGTGCCCCCTTGATCCGGTTTCCGGCGAATATTCCAGTGTGCTGTAGTTCGCCGCAACGCTGTTTACAGCATCAACCGCTTCTTTTGCTAGAAGGGCCCTGCCCAGATTAGTATAGAGAACGACTCCGGTAGCATTAACCACCGGCCTCAGGCTTTTATGCGCTCGGGTTTTCAGCCTTTTTTCGGCTTCAGCCGCGATTTTTCCTGTGTCAAAAGCCACGTCAGGATCTTTGAATATTTTCTCCCTTTGGTCATCGAGCACTCCTGAAATGACTGATTTTACTGAATCACGGCCTATTTCAGCTTCGTATTTCCCGATCCAGGGCATTGAAAGGATCTTGTCCATTGATGGTATATTGCGCATAGCGTTCTGGATCTTTTCTTTCAAGGAGAACCCCTCCTGCCGGCTGATGAAAATATATGATCATTACTATTCCTAAATAAATAATGCGAAAGACAATAAAGTTATTTGCGGTCACTTGCACTGAACATTATAAAGTACACCTGATAAGAATCAAACCAGTTCAGACC
>JAAYHA010000243.1 GCA_012727545.1 Synergistaceae bacterium
GCTATAAATCCCAATTGCCGTAATTGGGGCATAGAGGAGATGATGACGACGCAATGCGAAGCGGGTTCTCGTAAAGGCGTATTACATACGTCGAAACGAGAGCCCGCAAGCCTTGCTAAGTCAGGGCTGCTCTATGCCTCAATTACAGGAATTTTAGAGGGGGCCTTGAGTGTAGCCAATATAGCCACTGAAACCGCGAGGACCACTGCTGCGACAATGAAAGGCACAAAGAAGGAACCTGTCATGGCCTGGAGTTTGCCGCCGAAGTAGGGACCACAGAAGCCGGCTATGCCCCATGCTGTAAAGAGCAGTCCATAGTTGGACCCCTGGTTAGTAGGACCGTAATACTGGAGCAGGGTGGCCGGGAAGAGCGTGAACATCGCTCCGTAGTTCCATCCGATGAGACCAGCGCATGCTGCAAGGAGAGCCGCCGTTTTGCCTGCGGGGAAGAGTATGAGCATCGCAACTGTCTGCAGAGCAAAGAGAGCGACAAATATTTTTTTCGTTCCCATCCTGTCGGCAAGGGGACCTACCATTATGCGGACAGCGGCGTTAAACACTGCAAGTGTGCTTGGAGCAAGCGAAGCAGACATGGCAATGCTCTTTGCCACATCCTCCGGGATGACAGCAGCAGCGTCAAGGCCCTCTTTTGCCCTGTAAACAAGGGTCATGGCATCTATTCCGTGCTTGGCGATCAGGCCGATCACCATAAGTCCGGCAAATGAACCGCAGAAGTAAGCCACCCACAAAAGCCAGAATTGGGGGGTCTTTTTTGTCTCTTCGTATGTGTAGTCCCTGCAGCATTTCACCAGACCATCCGCTGAAGACTGTACAGGCGGATTCCAGCCTGCAGGCCTGTAGCCTTTTGGAGGTTCCTTGAGGCATAGCGCTGCGAGAACTACCATTATTCCCATCGCAATGCCTACATATTTGAAAACGGGCAGCGCACTGCCAAAATGGTTTATCATGCCTGTCGCCATGGGGGCCATAACGAAAGAGCCCAGTCCTAGCCCCACGACGGTGAAGCCTGTTGCAAGTGCCCTTCTGTCCGGCCACCATTTTGGTGCGGTCGCTATCGGCGGCAGGTAGACACATCCTCCTCCGAATCCGGCTATTACACCGTAATAAAGGTACAGAAGGTAAAGAGGGGTCTTGCCTGCGGCCCTTGCTGCATCACCACCCGCAGCTATAACTGCAGGATCAGGAGGGGTTATCGTAGAGACCATAAAGAAACCGAAGGCCATAATGATCCCGCCCACAAGGACTACGTTCCTCGAACCGTATTTATCGCTGAGGCGTCCGGCAGGAAAGGTCATAAGACCAAATATCAGGCATATCAGCGCATAGGCCATTGCAACGTCGGGGACGCTCCACCCAAACTGGGCCTGGAGGGGACGGATGAACACGCTGAAGGCATAAAGAAGCAATCCGCAGGTGGTACTGCCGAGAAGTCCTCCCAGCAGCGGGATCCATCGTGGAAATGTTTTTTCTGTCTGAGGCATCAAGTTCTCTCCCTTTGTCTCTTTTTCAGAGTAATGAGAGATATTGTACAGAAATTTTGGAATTACACAACAAAAATATACTAAATCAATTTTTTAGTTTTTATGAGACTAGGGTAAGCTCTGGATTTTTCTCCATACAGCGAAAATTAAAATCACCTGGCAAACAAAACGAACCTAAAACATGGTTACATTATCATAATATGCACGTTTTTTAAAACAATGTGCTGTTATTTCATAAAAAAATGAAAATTGATTGAAATATCATTCATCTAAGAGTATATTGACACAGAGTCTTTAAATATATGTTTACTTTATAACAAAAAAGGAGGGGCCCAAAACAAAGGAATGAAAAGGGGATTCGGCATAACAGAGCTTCTTACTGTCCTTGTGATCGTTGGTATTTTGTCATCGGTCTATTTTTTGAGTTTTGCCGATGTCATGAACAACGTCAAAGCAAAAACCGATGAAGCAAACTTAAGGACGCTGAATTCTGCCACAAAAATCTACAAGGAACTATACCCCAGCCAAAATTACGACATATTTTACGGAATATACAGCAACTCCGCCCGAATACAGGCGCTTATTAGCACAAACTGCCTCGCATGTAAAACCGACCCAGAGCAGCAGCATGCAAAGTTCATCTGGTCGATACCCAAACAGCATTGGATCATTGAGCTATATGAGGCAGGCCCCCCTCTAAGTCCTTTAGGTAATTCCTTTGAAGCGATCTCCTCTGAAATGATAGATCTGATAACACAGTTTTACATAGACCACGGAAATTACCCCAGGGATTGGGGTGATTTCAAATACTCAGACTTAGGCCTTGACCCTTCCGATTGGGATGGACCAATAGATCACATCTGCTATATGACCGCGGGTTCTCTTATCCGGATAAGACCGGAAGAAGGTTACTCCTTCACCTTCGAGTTTAAATCAGGCGCGGCGGGAGAACTTAAGGGATCTTCAAACTGGGATCTTATTTACAACGATAAAGATAAAAAATGGTATTTCCGTTCGAAAGACGAACCCGCATACGAGATCAAAATAGAAACCCTCAGTGTACTGAAATAGGAATATCCAACAATTTATCAGACACTTTTGTTTCTTTTGCCCAAATGTCAAAAAAACCGCATCGGAGCAAATTTCTTACTCTGTGCGGTCTTTCGTAGACATATTGAAATATGATAATTTTATCTGAAAGGGATTCTTGTTCCAGGTACGAGTCTATTTATTTACAACTTCAGAAAGTAAAATGTTGCTTTTTATGAACTCATAAGATTTCTGTATGTCAGGAGATATTGGCCTGTCGTTCTCGTAGAGAGCAACTTCCTTTCGGAAAGCCTTCCATGCGGCCTCTGTCCTCTTTCCAAGCCTTATCTTGTTTTTTCTCATGCGCAAGTCGATCGCCTGACATCCGTGTATCATTTCCATTCCATATATATACGCAAGATTATCTGCTGCTTTTCTTAATTTTTGGACCACAAACGGCGTGTTGTTTGCGTGGTCTTCAATTCCTCCGGCAAGAGACATGAAATCGGATGAACAGGGATTCGATAGGTGCCTGATCTCGGTATCCATAAGCGAATAAGATTTTTGGAAAGCTCCGAAACAGTGCGAATCTCCTCCGTCATGGCTCAGAAACCTGGAAAGTCCTGTCAATACTGGGTTGCACAGTTTCAACATGCGGTAGCAAGACATTCGTGAGACATGGCTCAAAACTATACCTATCATTTCCAAACCTGTTGCCAGCGAAGTTGTTTCAAAGTTAGATACAGATATCATGCGTCTTTCATCCACTAAAACACATGGGTTGTCATCTGTGCTGTTCATCTGAATATCCATAAATTCAGTGACGTAGTCGAGCGCATCACGGAGCGTTCCGTTCACATGCACTGCCCCTCGAAAACACAAGGGGTCCTGAACAGGTTTTTCCGGGTTTATATCATAAATACTGCTCCCCTCGACAGCCTTCCTTACTCTTTCTGCGCTGACCTGCTGACCTTTTAATTTCCTCGGGGCAAGCCCTGACGGATCGAAGGGCGAGGTATTCCCATTAAGTCCTTCCAGGGAAACTGAGTAGACAATATCTCCTGTGTCTGCAAGGTCCCTTAGCATTTTAAGGACAAGTGCTCCCTGCCCCGCTGAAAAGGCGCTGTTGCTTACTATGGCAAGCCCATCCTTTGGCCCCAGAATGACCGGGGCGAGGCCGGTCTTTATGTGCGCTTCCATTGAGGGCATCCTATTTCCTTTGTAATAAACTTCGCCCTCCCCGATCATGGCCAATCCTATGTGGGACATCACAGCTATGTCGCCCTCTCCGACCGATCCTCTTTCTGGGACAACAGGATGTATTCCTTCATTTAAAAACTCAGCATAACGTCTTGCCACTGCAGGCTGAATACCCGTGTAACCCTGAAGCAGGCAATTAAGTCTGATAAGCATCATTGCCCTAACTTCTTCTTCCGATGCCTCAGGAGCTATTCCTAGAGTGTGTGAATAAATCAGTTTACGGTTAAAATCTTCAAAGAATTCCTTTGCGATGGTATGGTCTTTGTTCCAGCCTACTCCCGTGTTAAAACCATACACAGGGATATTTTCGTCAACAAGATCGTAGACGAGCTGCCTTGAAGCTTCGAGTTTCGCATCCGCCTCCGGACTGATTTCTACTGCCGCACGTTCAACTGCGACAGACCAAACTTTTTCTATGGTCAGGTCGTTACCTGTAAGCAATATCTTCATTTTTAACCTCCATGGTCAAGACTGCGGATGCAGCGAGAGGACCGTTACATCCGCAGTAAATATCATATTCTATGTTAATTAGAGAAGATCTGCGGCTTAACTATTCAATAATTTTGTCTATAAAGAATATCTTAATGAATGCAATTACCTGTACGGCAAATATAAACAACACAACAAAACCTGCTGCCGCTGCCAGGGCTTTAACTCCGTCCACCCCTTGGGCACCCCCGCCGTATGCAGCCATTATAATGGCAACAATACCGATAGAAATCCCCCAGAGAACCTTGATTTTTGCGGGTGGTTCTGTTCCGATCGGGACATTCCTCACACACATAGAGCCAATATTTGTCAGCGTAGCATCAGCACAGGTAATAAAGGAGGCAAGAATAACAAGTATGTTTATTGGCACAACAATTACACCAAGACCAAACGGGAGATTTTTTAGGAATTCCCAAAGTGCCATTATTGCTCCGCCGCTATTAAGCGCTCCGACAAGATCTGCACCGCCTGTCATCTGCATGTGGATAGCGCTGCCGCCCCATATCGAGAACCAGATTATCCCGAACACAGAGGGAAGTATCCAGTTCACGATCATGTATTCCCTTATCGTCCTTCCATATGAAAGCATTGCAAGGAATATCCCTGTAACCGGGGCGTATCCGACCCAGAACGCCCAGTCAAAGAGAGTCCATGAGCGAGTCAGTGCTTCTCCACCTATATCGATCGGATCCAACCCCCACAGCCAGAAGTTGTGCATCCAGGATGCAAACCCTGCTGTTCCTATCCGCAGAATAAAAAGGGTGGGACCGGTAATAAGAAGAAGGATCAGAAGTCCATAGTAGAACCAGGCATTTATGCTTCCTACTATTTTTAGTCCTTTGTCCAGCCCAACATAAGTGGAAAACGTAAATGCAAAAATTATTGCTGCGCCTATACCAATGAACAGAGGAAGGCTTTCCTGTATGCCATACGCACCCTTGAGACCCGTAATAACGAGTGTGATACACATCGTCAGACCTGTGGCGAGGCCAATCGTCAGAGCAAGCATTGAAAGGGTGTCTATTATGGCTGATGAGAGCGGTTTCGTGACGCGATCTCCGAAGAGAGGCTTTAATGTGGCTGTCACGGTAAGGCTGTCTTTTTTGTGATAATAAATGTAGGATACCAAAAGACCACAAAGAGCATAGATTGCGTAAGGAACAAATGTCCAGTTATAGAAACTTCTCGCCATAGCAAAAATTGCAGCCTGATGCGTTCCGGCTTCTATGCCAAGCTGATCAAGTTCTCCCCATACGTTGCCGTAATAGATAAGTGGTTCGTTGACCCCCCACGTGACTATACCGGTAGCTATTCCACCTGTAAGTGTCATAGCAAACCATGTCCAGAAACTATACTTTGGTTTTGCTTCCTTTCCACCAATTCTCATTTTCCCCAGTTTTGAAAAAGTTACTACAGCCACAAGGACAACACTTGCCATTATCGAAATCTGGTAAAGCCATCCAAAACTGTCAAGGGACCAAAAGAAAAACATATTGCTGGCTTTTGTAAGGGCATCCTTGTCAACGATACCGACGATTGCCGCTAAAGCAACTACAATAAATGCAGGCAGGAAAACCTCCCAGCGAATCCCTTTCTTGATTTCAGATACAGTTTGCTTCTGTTCATCTTGCATTTCTGTTATCCTCCTTAATAAAGCGGTATTTTAGGATCAATAATAATTTTGAATTTTGTAACATCATTCTTTCTGTTCAGCGACCGCTTGCACTATCTTTGCCGGTGTAAGCGGAAGGTCTGTTAAAGATGAACCCAGAGCTCTGTTCACTGCGTTTACAATTGCCGCTGACACTGGAACGGTTGAAATTTCTCCTATGCTTTTCGCTCCAAACGGACCACCTGGCTCACTGTCTTCAATAAGAATTATTTCTGTGTCAGGCATGTCGGGGGCATTTATCAGATGATATTTGTCAAAATTACGAGCTTTAGGCATACCATTACTGTCAAATGGCAACTCTTCACAAAGGGCCATTCCTATTCCCATTTGGACACCACCAAATATCTGTCCTCTTACAAAACTCTCGTTTATTGCCTGGCCGATATCGTGAACAGCAAGATATCGGTTGATCTTAACCAAGCCTGTCAGCTTATCCACCGTCACTTCCGTAAAATGAGCCCCAAACGAGGCAGGGTTCATTACAGGCCTGTGTTCATAATGAGCCTCGATCGATACCCTCCTTTTTTCCATTATCTCCCTTACAGTCTCTCCAATTTCTAGTATTTTCCCTTCACAAATAAGACTTCCTTCAGAAAAACGGACTGGCTTGTCCAAAAGTTTTGATGCCTCCTGACTAAGCATTTTTACTGCTGCTTCCGAAACCAGTCTTGCACACTCTCCACATACGTATATGACCCTGCTTGCCTGGCAGCCCGAATCATATGAAGTAAACTGAGTATCAGTCTCGGTAACCGTTATCTTTGAGACATCGATCCCTGTGACCTCGGCTACTATCTGTGCAAGCGCTGTTGTCGCACCGCTTCCCAGCTCCTGGATCGATGCCCGGAGGATCGCCGAACCGTCTTCAAGTATCCTTAGAGACATATTCGAGAAGTCATGATATTTCGTCTTGTAGTAACCATTACCATGTGTGCAGCAGGCAAAACCGGAGCCAGTGAAGAATCTTCCTCTGCTTACCTTTGGAGTTTTGCTTTTTTCCCATCCAAAAGCCTCAGATCCTTTTTTCAGACACTTGATCACTCTAGCCTTGCCTATATTTGCTCCACCGGAAAGATCTTCTTCAAATTCATTAAGAAGGTTTTTTATTCTGAATTCTAATGGATCAAAACCAAGTCTGCTGCATAGAAGGTCAGTATGTATTTCGGTAATCGTGTGTATCTGAGGGGAACCGTAGCCTCGGCAAGCCCCTGCTGGAGTCGTTGATGTCCTCAGAGTTCTCCCTCTGTAGTCAAGCGCAGGAATCCTATATAGTCTTGAAACCTTTTTTCCCATGGCCATCATTACTTTCTTTGTACCTGTAAGGTATGCTCCCGCGTCAACAGTGATATCAAAACGTCTTCCAAGTATTACTCCCTGCGTATCGATAGCTGTCTCTACCCTGCCTTTAGTTGCAGCCCTGGTTCGGGTCGAAATTATGGTTTCTTCTCTTGTGGTGTTTATAAAAACAGGCCTTTTAAGTTTATTTGCCGCCCACGCACACAAAACTTCAAATACGACCTCCTGTTTCCCTCCAAAGGTGCCTCCCATGTTTGTCTTGATCACTCTTATCTTTGATAATGGCAGCTTCAACACCTGGGCAACAGAATGCTGCACTCCGAATGTGATCTGGCATGGTGTTCTGACTTCTATCACATCTCCGGGACGTGGTATCGCAAGCACCGAGTGAGTTTCCATAGCTGCATGATGGACCTTTGGTGTAGTCACAGTGTCTGATTCAATATAAGTGGCCTGAGAAAACGCGTTTTCTATATCCCCATAGCATACACTTCCATCAAAGCTTTTCTGCCCATCTTCATGCAGTATTCCTGCCATTTCACCAGCGGTGTCAAGAGAGACCACAGCAGGCATAATTTTATATTCCACCCTAACAAGATCTCTGGCCTTTCTTGCTTTTTCTTCCGTCTCTGCCATTACCAGCGCAATACGATCACCTACGTGTCTAGGATGACCGGTAAGGATAGTTTCATCGGGAAAATCCCCTTGACCGGGAAACCACTCACCGCTGTTGTACTTTATTGAAGGAGCATCAAAATATGTAAATATCTCAACGCCTTCGATCTTGATCGCTTCAGAAACGTCAATCGATTTTACTGTTGCATTGGCATGGGGGCTCATAAGAATTACGCCAAAAAGCGCGTTTGGAAAAGGCTCGTCCAGCAGATAAAGGAACCGGCCCTGCACTTTGTCAACAGCGTCACATCTTATGATATTTTTACCAATATAATTGTATGATCTTTTATCCATGGCTCTCTTCCCCACTTTTTTCTGACACCCTTACCCTCTCCTCAAGCATTCCCAGAAGGTCTTCTGCAAGTGCCTTTAGTACTGACTTCTTATAAGACAGAGTACTCCTTCCGGGAATCATCTGCTCCGCAAATTCGCAAAGGGCCTCTTTAAAACTTTGTTCACGCAAGGAAGGATCCAGAGCTAGCGTATTTTCTGCCCCAAGACATCTTTTTGCCGCGCTGCCTAGAGTACCCACAAAAACTCTGGCATCACTAAACGTCTCACCCTCATATTTTGCCGAAACAGCCATGTTGACCCGTGCTATGCTAACTTCGCTCCTGCTTCCTATCTTTTTAAACGCCGAGACATACCCTTTTCTTACCGGAACACAAAATTCCATGATGATCTCGTTGGGAAGCAATGTATTTGTATTTGGACAGGAGCCAAGTACTTCTTCAATCGAGAGAACTTTGCGCCCGGAAATTGAAAAAACGATTACAGAGGCACCAAGGGCAGCAAGTGCACAGGGGGTGTCGGCAGCAGGCGAAGCATTGGCTAAATTGCCTCCAACCGTAGCTCTGTTTCTTATCTGGACCGAACCCATCGATGAGGCAGCATCAGAAAGCGCTGTTGCATTAAGCATTACTGCCATGTTGGAATGGATCGAAGTCATCGTTTCCATTGCCCCTAACCTCAGAGAAGAATCTATGATCTCTATTCCTCTGAGTTCGGGCATCTTTGACATATCAAATACTGCGGCTTCATCGGATATATTCCCACGGGTTTTTATTAGCCAATCCGTTCCTCCGGCTACAAAGTGTTTCTTTCGTTCCCCACATTCAACCAGTAATGCTGAAAATTCATTTACACTTTTAGGCGCAAACAATGCTGTCACCGGTGACACCTTCCAATGCGCTTAGCTGCGGTCTCTACCGCGTCTAATATCTGAGTGTAACCTGTGCACCTGCATATATTCCCAGCAAGGGCAGTCCTGATCTCTTCTCTTGAAGGGGATGGATTTTTTAATAGCAGTGCCTTAGCAGACATTATCATTCCGGGCGTGCAAAAACCGCACTGCACTGCATCGCAGTCAATAAATGACTGTTGTATCACATCCAACTCTCCGTTTTCTTCAAGACCTTCAACCGTAAGGATATCGTGTCCATCTGCCTGAAAAGTCGGAACTGCGCATGAACAGACTGCCTCGCCATCCATAAGGACCGTGCATGCACCACACTCTCCTGCGCCACATCCCTCTTTGACGCTGACAAGACCGAAATTTTCTCTGAGAGTATCTATAAGCCTGTCTGATGCTTTTACTTCAGCAACCCGAATCTTGCCGTTGATCATTAGCTCTATTTTCAGATCCATCACCTCAATAAGTTGGTCTTTTCCTTTTTGCTTTGTTTGAAGCACTCTTTTGCATATAAAAGTCTATACTTGATACATAAATGAACCGTCAAAATATTCAGTTCTTATTTAATATAGACATTTACCGGTTTTTTGACGTTTTATTGACGCTTTGGAATCAGTATTTTTTCAATCCAGGGAGTATCTTGATATAATTTGATATTAATAGTATTAACAAAGGCAGGGCTTGGACATGACCCTCTTTCTTCATTTTCTGGGAAATCCGTATATTGAGCTTAACAACAGAAAACTCTCTTTTTCTCTGAAAAAAGCAGAGTACATGGTAATTTTCCTGGCGCTTAATGGCCCAGCCACCAGAAGTCAACTGAAAACACTTTTTTGGGCAGACATGGAAACTCCTAAGGCTTCAGCCAATCTTAGAAACGCTCTATATATAATTCGAAATACGATCCCTAAATACATAGACATAGACAGAAACAGGATCTCCCTGAAAGAGTTCGGGGATGATCTTACTTTCCTTGATAGGATCTCTGATCCGGATATGCCGATCCCGGAATACATTGCTGATGAACCACTGAGGACATTTGGACCTGAAGGTTCTGAAGAATTCGATGAATGGGCAGCAATGACAAAGCAGTCAGTGAGAAAGAGGATAGCTTCTATGCTCAGAAAGAGGGTCTCAAACTGCTATGAAAAAATGATGTATGAGGAAATGAGCAGCTCCCTTGAAACCCTTCTTACAATAGATCCATATGATGAAGATTCTGTGCTTGAATTGATGGAAATATACTGTAATATGGGGCAATCAACGAAAGCCCTTATTTTTTTTAAAGAATACTCATCAAAAATAGAAAACAAGTTGGGAATTGCACCCTCTGAAAGAAGCAGAGAGTATTTCAGAAAAATTATAAATAACTGGTCCGAACGAGATGATTCCAGCGAAAACGGAGAAAAATTCTGGTGCAGAAAAAATGAACTTGCCCTGCTGATAGGAGCTCTTACAGTTACGGGCGAACAAAGTACCGCAGTTTACATACACGGAGAGGCCGGTATTGGCAAAACAGCACTGATAAACAAAGCCGTATCTATACTTAACGGCGGAAGCAGAATTGTCCTCTCTTCGAGGTCGTGCCCTGTGGGGGAAGGTTATCCTTATTCTTCATGGAACAACATCATGATACAGCTTGGCAGGTTAATCGAAATCGAAAATGATTATCCTGACATCAATACAAAGTCTGTCTTATCAGGTATTTTCCCGGGATTCCTCAACAGCAAGGGACTTAATTACAACGTAGACGTAGGGCTTATGACAAAAAGGAATCCCATCGTCATCAGCGGTATGATAAACGACATTTTACATCGCATCAGCAAAAAAAAGACAATAATAATGATATTCGAGGATATACACTGGTTTGATACACAGTCAATACAGCTTCTTGCGGCTTTCATGAGTACCGTTGACCTTGACTTGAATATTATTTTATCAGGGAGACCAGAATCTTCCAGGATCACCCTGACAATGCTACAAAACCTGAATCCCTCTGCAAAATGGAAAATTGTCCCCCTAAAACTAGACCCTCTTCGTAATGATGAAATAATTAATATCTGCAGGCACTCACTTTCAGAAGAACTACTGCGTCAAAAAGGGGATGAATACTTTATTCGTGAAAGTGAAGGCATTCCTCTTCTACTTTTTGAGATGCTGCGGGCAGCGGCAGAAAACCCTGATTCGGACCTCACAAACGGATTGGGAGGATTGATAATGGCAAGGATTGGAGAACTTTCTGTACTTCAGCAAAGCGTACTCTCCGTACTATCTGTTTTTGCAGTTGGAGCCGACACCGAACAAATCGCAGAAGCAACATCCCACCAGCACAATGAAGTACTTTCTGCAGGTGAGACCTTGCTTTCAAAAGGTTTACTGAATGAACGGCAGGAAGGCGGAAGAGTGATGTGGGATTTTACACATGTAAAGGTCAGGGAGTGCATTTACGAATCGATATCGCTGTCGAAAAGACAGGAACTGCACGGAAGGGCCGCTGAAGTATTGAATAAAAGATACTCCCCTCAGAAATGGGACCCTGAGCTTAGCAGCATGCTGTGTCATCATTACCTGAAATCCGGACAGCGTTCAATGGAGCTGAAGCAGCATTTAAGGGAACTGATTTTTGACATAACACTTAACCATGACCTTTTTCCTGTTGTTTCGGACAAGGTACTCTTATCCTGCTCAACTCCTTTCAGCAGCAGGGAGGAAACTGAACAAAAAATCAGCCAGGCGCTGGCTTTGCTCGATGAGATCCGAACCGACAAGAATGTTGATCACGGAGAACTGAAAAGATTGGAAGCTTCATGTTTTGAGCTTGCAGGTGGATACCATATTAGCTGGGGTGAATATGAGAAGGGGCTCGTTTTTATCAATGAGGCGATAAACATTTCAAAGAAGTTTGGGTTCTCTGACACACACATACACTGTCTGAAGCATATATGTTACATGCACCTTCAGACCGAAGACCCCGCACGCCTTTTTTCAACGGCAAGAGAACTAATACTCCTTTCACGACCGGATAATTATCGTCACTACATGGCGACAGCAGTTAGATTCGTTGGAGTTTCGATGTTTTTATCAGGTAAATATAACCAGGCAGAAAAAACCTTCAAACATTCCATCAAGCTTTTTGAAAGCCTTAAGCTAACAGGCAAATCCTATACTCTGAGCATCTTGATCGCAAAATGCTATATCGGTGAGATATTCCAGTTTAAAGGAGATCATATAAGCGCACTGGCTTACTTTGAATACGCAACTGATACCTCTGAAAATATTGGCCTTTACTGGGGAAGAAGTTATTTTCACACACATGCAGCAAGCTTGGCACTGGATATGAATGATATGCAGCTTCTTTCACACCACATAGACAAAGCAGTCTCCCTTTTTGAAAGCTGCAGAGGCGGCCGATGCGGATCAATGCTTTACAGCATCAAAGCAATAGCCGATGCGGAGCGTGTTCAACCAGAACAGGCAGAAAGGTCTATCGAACGTGCAGAAATTTTTCTAAAAGATGTTTCAAGAAAGCAATGGACTGCAACTCAATACCTGGCAAAGGCCTGGCTTTTGTCAAAATTATCAAAAAATAAAAAGATTCTGCTTAAAAATAAGATCAGATCCTGGGGATCGTCTGAAGAGTTGGGGTTGAGATCTGCGACACTGTATGAGGAATGTGGTTTCAGGCATAGAGGGGAATGGATCAGAAAAAAGTTCAATTGCGGATGCCTGTAAGAATTCCTCTTTACTGTACCGGAGCCATCAGACGACTCACGTTCACGGCCAGGCGGAAGAGAAAATTTGCCTGGGTGTATTCCGTTGCGCTGACTTGGGTACATCTTGAAAGATCGTCCTGAAGCATCTTTTCTGTTTTTTTCGCAAAATCTTTGTCACACATGATCATCGTTATCTCAAAATTCAGCCTGAACGACCGGTTGTCGAAGTTTGCAGTCCCGACAGCCGAAGTGTCATCATCGACCAACATTACTTTCTGATGCATGAAGCCTTCGTTGTATTTGTAGACTTTAACTCCCGCCTTCTCAAGTTCCGGTAGATACGAATAGGCGGAAAGACCGACTAAGATGTTGTCCGGATTTCTAGGTATGATGAC
>JAAYHA010000244.1 GCA_012727545.1 Synergistaceae bacterium
GCTTCTCACAGCCTTTTCAAGCATGAAGACAAACAAAGCCTACTGGAGATTTCTGACCTTATTGAGCGCTTACGCAAGCTGCTTGCTGTGCTTATGAGGGAAAACGAGTTCCTGAAAATGGAGCACGACATTCAGGAAAAGGTCAGGAACGAAATGGACAAGGGGCAGAAGCAGTACTACCTGAGAGAACAACTTAAGATCATCCAGCAGGAGCTGGGCGACGACAGCCCCCTTTCAGAAATAGAGGAGCTTCGTGCAAGGGCAGAGAAGACCGAAATGCCGGAAGAAGCCAGAGACAAAGTGATGCGTGAACTGGACAGGTATGCAAGAATGGCCCCGATTTCACCGGAAGCCACTGTCGCAAGGACATACATAGAATGGCTGCTGGACATTCCATGGAGCATATCGTCAGAAGATCACCTCAACCTCAAGGATGCCCGCAAAGTCCTTGAGGCTGATCACTACGGCCTCGAAGAGGTAAAGGAACGTATCCTCGAATTCCTTGCCGTAAGGAAGCTCGCAGCGGACAACATGAGGGCACAGGTGCTCTGTTTTGTTGGCCCTCCGGGAGTCGGAAAGACCTCTCTCGGAAGATCGATAGCAAAGACGATGGGAAGAAAATTTGTAAACATGTCACTCGGAGGGATGCGCGACGAAGCTGAGATACGCGGACACAGAAGGACGTATGTCGGAGCTCTTCCCGGAAGGATAATACAGAAGATAAAAGCGGCAGGGACCAATAATCCGGTCCTGCTCATGGACGAGATAGACAAGATCGGAAATGACTTCAGGGGCGATCCCGCAGCTGCCCTGCTTGAGGTCCTCGATCCTGAACAGAACTGCAGTTTTACCGATAACTTCCTTGAGATCTCATTTGACCTGAGCAAGGTCATGTTCATAACAACAGCAAACAGCACAGGGACGATTCCCAAGCCTCTGCTCGACAGGATGGAGATCATCCCGCTGCCCGGCTATGTTGCGGAAGAGAAGGTCAAGATAGCAAAAAAACACCTTCTGCCAAGGATATTGAAGGAACACGGACTTACAAAAAGAAATCTTACCATCCCGGATACAACTGTCAGGAACATCATAACTGCTTACACTATGGAAGCAGGAGTAAGAAACCTTGACAGACAGCTGTCAAAGATCGCAAGAAAAGTGGCAGCGGAAATGGCAAATTCTTCATCCGCTGAAGGAAACGAAAAGCCAATAAGCGTTACAAAGGACCTAATGAAGAAAATGCTCGGAGCACCTAAGCTGCATACCACGAAAATACCAAACGAAGATCCCCTTGGAACTGCTCTTGGCCTTGCATGGACTGAGTCAGGCGGATCTGTGATCTTAATAGAATCAGCTGTTATGGAAGGCAACGGCAACGTATCCTACACAGGAAACCTTGGAGATATAATGCAGGAATCCGCACAGACAGCCCTTGCTTACCTGAGATCCAACGCATCGGCTTTTGGACTTGAAAGCTTTGACTGGAAAAAAAAGGACATCCATATACATGTCCCTGAGGGGGCAGTACCAAAGGACGGACCTTCCGCCGGGATAACACTTGCACTTTCACTCTGTTCAGCGCTTACCGGAAGAAGAGTTGACGTATCCTATGCCATGACAGGGGAGATGACTCTTCACGGGGACATTCTGCCTATAGGCGGAGTCAGGGAGAAGATGCTTGCAGCAAAGAGGCTTGGCATTAAAAAATTAATACTGCCCGAAGACAATAAATCCGATGTTGAAGAACTTGGCGACTGGATCAAAACAGGCATGAAGATTCATTACGTATCAAAGATGACCGGCGTTTTCCAACTGGCGCTGAAGTAAGGGGGAAAACGAAATGACAGCCTGGAGATCAGAACTTTACTGTACTGCGTTTACCAAGGATCAGATACCTGCGCCCCAGAACAATGAGATCGTTTTTGTCGGCCGTTCGAACGTAGGCAAATCGACACTAATAAATTCACTTCTTGAAAGAAAGATCGCCAAAGTAAGCTCAAAACCCGGAAAGACCAGAAGCATTAATTTTTACAATGTCTCAACAGGGGAAGACGACTTCACATTGGTCGACATCCCCGGCTACGGCTATGCAGCCAGGGGGCTTGATGAACGCAGGACATGGTGGAGGCTTATAGAGGACTATTTCAATTCAGAAAGACCAATAAGCTTCGTCATACATCTTATGGATTTCAGGCACGGCCCGCTTGCGAATGACAATGAACTTACAGGATGGCTAAACGAGATGGACATGCCAAGGCTTGTAGTTTTCACAAAAGGAGATAAAATATCTCCCGGTAAGAGAAAGGGCCTTTACCAGCAATACATGAGAGCCGGTCTAGATTCGATACTCCCTCCCTTTATAACTTCGGGAACAAATGACAAAGAAATGCATGCCCTGAGGGAAGGTATTAAAAATATCATTAAAGAAATTGCCAAAATGGACCTTGCGGCAGCAAAAAAACAAAAAAAGTGACCTGTATACCCGAGGAACCGGAACGGCCGGGCCGTCGGGATGGGCAAATAGATACGGATACAGCCACCAGGCGTATCCAACGAGGAGGAAAAACCGGATGGATTCCGAGAAAACCGTGTTAGGCAAGGGTTATGAACCAGCACCGATCGAAGACAAATGGTACATGAAATGGGTAGAAGAGGGGCTCTTCAAAGCTGACCCGTCTTCTTCAAAACCGCATTACTCAATAGTTATCCCTCCTCCTAACGTAACAGGATCCCTGCATGTAGGGCATGCACTGGACAACACTCTTCAGGACATACTCTGCAGGACCAAGCGTATGCAGGGCTATGAGGTGCTGTGGCTCCCCGGAACAGACCACGCCGGTATTGCTACTCAGAACGTAGTTGAACGCTCTCTCGCAGCGAAAGGCATTTCACGCCACGACCTGGGGCGCGAGGAATTCGTGTCAAGAGTCTGGGAATGGAAAGAGGAATACGGCAGCACGATAATCAACCAGCTTAAAAAGCTTGGAGCATCATGCGACTGGGACAGGGAACGCTTCACCATGGACGAAGGGCTTTCTGTAGCTGTCCGCAAGATTTTTGTTGACCTCTATAAGAAGGATCTCATCTACAGAGGAAAATATCTTATCAACTGGTGCCCAAGATGCCACACGGCCCTTTCAGACCTAGAAGTCGAGCATGAGGACAAGGACGGCAAGTTCTACGAAGTAGCATACAAATTTGCAGACGGAGACGGATCCCTCAATGTAATGACGACCCGCCCCGAGACTATCCTCGGAGATACTGCAATAGCCATACATCCAAGGGATGAGAAGAACCGCCATCTTGTAGGGAAAAATGTGGTCGTTCCGATAGCCGGCAGAGTGATCCCCGTGATCGAGGACAACATGGTCGATCCTGAGTTTGGGTCAGGCTGCGTCAAGATAACACCGGCCCATGACCCCAACGACTTCCTTGTGGGACAGAGGCACGGGCTTGAGCAGATACAGGTCATCGATGACAACGGCATTATGTGTGGTGAAGAATCCGGCAGATACGCAGACATGGACCGATTTGAAGCAAGAAAGGCTATTGTTGAGGACCTAAGGAACGAGGGTTCCCTTATCGGCATAGAAGACATAAAGCATTCTGTAGGAGAATGCTACCGCTGCCACACAGTTATCGAGCCATATCTTTCTGAACAGTGGTTCGTAAGGGCCAAACCCCTTGCAGACGCAGGAGTGGCTTCGGTCAAAGCAGGAAATATCCGTTTTGTGCCGGATCAGTGGACGAATGTATATTACCAGTGGATGGAAAACATAAGGGACTGGTGCATTTCAAGGCAGCTCTGGTGGGGACACAGGATCCCTGCCTGGTACTGCGACAAGTGCGGCGAGATCATTGTGGAAACAGAAGAGCCAAAAGCATGCCCGAAGTGTGGCAATACCGAACTCAGGCAGGATGAGGACGTCCTTGATACATGGTTCTCCAGTGCTCTTTGGCCCTTCTCAACAATGGGATGGCCGGAAGAGACCGAGCTGCTGAAGAAGTTCTATCCTACATCAGTCCTGGTAACAGGATTTGACATAATCTTCTTCTGGGTAGCCAGGATGATAATGTTCGGACTTGAGGGAATGAAGGGAGAAGTTCCCTTCCACGACGTATATATCCACGCCCTCGTCAGGGATGAAAAAGGACAGAAGATGAGCAAATCCAAGGGTAATGTTATCGACCCTCTGACGATAGTAAGTGAGTACGGTGCAGATGCACTGAGGTTTACTATTGCGGCACTTACTGTACAGGGCCGTGACATATTCCTGTCTACAGAAAGGATCGCTACCTACAGGCTCTTCATGAACAAGCTATGGAATGCGAGCCGCTTCGCCCTCATGAACCTTGAGGATGCCGAAGCCGGAATGAAATGGGACGAGAATGAACTCCGACTGCACGACAAATGGATCCTTAACAGGATGTCACAGGTCTCGACTGAGATGACCCGGCTCATTGACGGTTATTTCTTCGGAGAATCAGCCAGGCTCATGTATGATTTTGTCTGGGGCGAACTCTGCGACTGGTATCTGGAACTTTCCAAGCCTGCGCTCAGAGGGGAAGAGGGCGAGGCCAGGAGAAAGACGACCCAGGCTGTCCTGCTTGCTGTATTCGAAGATGTTCTGAAGCTTCTGCATCCTTACATTCCATTTGTCACAGAAGAACTGTGGCAGGCTTTCCCGTTCGGCAACGGGATAATCGAGCGCACGGAATGGCCCGGCCCAAGGATCGAAAATATTGAAGAGGATGTCATTAATGAGATGGATCTTGTACGCGAGGTCATCAGGTCTGTAAGGAATCTCAGGGCGGAAGCTCACATAGCTCCTCAGCAGATGATCCCCAGAGCTGTACTCTCTGTTCACAACGACGAAAAGCTTGCACTGATAAGGTCGTCCGAATCTCAGATAACACTCCTCACAAAGGTGGAGAGGATAGAGATCATAGACAGGAAGGCTCTAAAGCCGCAGAAGAGCCTTGCCTCCGTCCTTGACGACGTACAGGTATATCTCCCCGTAGGTGACCTTCTTGACGTGGAAAAAGAGATCCAGCGACTTAAAAACGACCTTTCGAAGATCGAAAAAGACATTGAAAAGGGCTTGGCGAAACTTGCAAACCCGCAGTTCGTAGAGAGAGCGCCTGAAGAAGTTATATTGAAGGAAAAGGCCTCCCTTTCTGACAACGAGGCAAAGAGGGACAGGATCAGAGAAAACCTTTCAAGCCTTAACGACTGATAATGCATGACATTAAGAAATTCCATGAAATAGAAAAAAGGTTTCAGCATCTGGCAAGTCCGGGAATAAGACCCGGCCTTGCCAGACTTTCACATCTTCTGCTTCTTCTGGGAAACCCGGAAAGAAAGTTCAAAGCTGTCCATGTGGTAGGCACAAACGGCAAGGGCTCAACAGCTTCCACACTCACTTCAATACTGAAAGAATCAGGATATAAAACTGCCCTCTATACAAGCCCCCATCTAATCTCTTTCGGAGAGAGACTTACTTTTGACGGGGCAGAGGCTCTCCCCGAAATGTGGGAAAAAACACTTAAGATAATTGAAAACGAGCTAGCTTCATCTGATCGCCTGAGATCTGATCCGCCTACATATTTTGAGCTGATAACGGCAGCTGCCTTCGTGATAATTGCAGAAGAAGATGTCGACATAGCGGTAGTAGAGGCAGGGCTCGGCGGAAGGCTCGATGCTACAAATATACTCTCAAATGTCCTACTAACCCTTATAACGCCTATCGGCATAGACCATTCTGAATATCTTGGCAATTCACTTGTCTCTGTTGCGAAAGAGAAATTCGCAGTGATGAGACCGGGGATACCTGCAATATTTTCGGGCGGGGAAGAAGATATTGAAAGTGTTTTTTTTGATACTGCATTTAAAAAGGGGACACCTGCACAGGTCCTACGAAGGCTTTGCAGCTACGGGACCTTACAGGTCTCTTTCAAAGGCACGGATTTTTATGTTGAATCAGAGTGCATGTGCGCCGATTATCACACCCCCCTGATAGGGACCCATCAGACAGAAAATGCCGCTCTCGCCCTTGCGGGCGCGTGTGCGCTGAAGTCCTCTGTTCAGACGAGATTTGAAAATATCACCTTTCCTGCCCTATATAACGGAGTCATTTCCGTAAAATGGCCGGGAAGATTTGAAATATTAAAAAAGAAGAGCCCGCTTCTGATAGTTGACGGTGCTCATAATCCGCACGCACTGAAAAGGCTGGCAGAAAATACCTGTATTATTTACGGCAGTAATGCCTTCAACCTGGTGGTCGCCATAATGAAAGACAAGGACATCTCAGAAAGCCTTGATATAATCAAAAAAATGGGGACGACGCTTTACTGCACACAGGTGCCCGGAATGGACCGAAGCCTCTCTGCTGCAGATCTCCTGACGATGGCTGAGGAAAAGGGCATCACTTGTGCAGGTAAATGGGAAGACCCAATATTGGCAGTTGAAAAGAGCCTCTATACGGGAAAAGACACTATATGCTGCGGCAGTCTCTTTCTGAGCGGCTTCATTAAGGAGCATTTCAATGGATAACAGAGGATTTGAATGGACAAAAGAAAAGCGTCAAAGGAAACTCAGGCTGATAATGCCTGAGGAATTAAAAAACGTTTTTTTTGCTTCTGTTTACTGCAGGGGAGAACTAATGGACAGCACTGAGGGAGATCCTGAAAAGATATGGGAGATTTTGTCTTCTAATTTTAATAACACTGGGTTAGTTGCACCTTACCAGGTACACGGGACTCAGGTAATTACTTCTTCTTCATCTTTTGCTCTGCCTTTAAGGCCGGAAGCTGACGGCGTACTTATAGAAGCTTCTTCAGATTCAATGGCAAGCCTAAGGTTTGCTGACTGCTGTCCTGTGGTCATTGCTTCCGATTCACCGGCACCCTGGATGCTGCTTCTTCATTCCGGATTTGTAGGTACAGTCAAGAATATAGTCGGCAGATCACTTGCCGGGCTTTACGAAAACAGGCCGGGATCGAAGAGTGAAAGGATCACCGCATGGATAGGACCATGCATATGCAGGGACTGTTACTCAAGAAAAATGGAAGATCCTTCAACACAAAATGCTTTGACAGTCTTTTCTCCCGATAATTACCTTAAAAAAAACGGAATGACCTATTTTGACATCAGAGGAGAAATAAAAAGACAATTGATGCAATGCAGCGTGCCTTATGATAATATCTATGAGGTCGAAGGCTGTACATACTGTAACAACGACTTTTATTATTCCTATCGTGCCGGTGATGAAAAAGCAAGAATATTCCTTCTTGGCGGAAATACCACAAAAGAGGCGTAATAGGTGAGAATTATTAAAGTTACCGGAAACGATTACTCTCCACGTGAGGTGAACTTATAATGGACAACATAAAAGTCGGAGTCATCGGCGTTGGACATTTGGGCATGCATCATGCCAGAGTATACACAGAAATTCTTGGGGCTCAGCTAGTCGGGGTAGTTGATGTAAACGAAGAAAGGGCCCATTCAGTTGCAGATCCGCTTGGAGTTATTCCTTACAGCGGCATAGAAACATTCATCAAACAGACCCGTCCGGACGCCCTCAGCATAGTTGTTCCTACCAGCCAGCATTTCGAAATAGCAAAGATAGCAATGGAAAATGGCATTCATGTCCTCATTGAAAAGCCGGTAACATCAAGCGTAGATGAGGCAGAAAAGCTGCTTAACCTGGCCGTAAAAAAAGATCTTATCCTTCAGGTTGGGCACATCGAAAGATTCAACAGTGCTGTGCAGCATGTCAGGGAATTTATCAACGAACCCTATTTCATCCAGACACACAGGATGGGACCCTTCTCACCAAGGATCAGCGATGTCGGGGTAGTGCTCGACCTGATGATACACGACGTCGATATCATTCTCTCTCTGATCAATTCTGAGCTTGTTTCCATATCAGCGATAGGAAGATGCATCAGGACTGATCACGAGGACATGGCATCTGCACAGCTGACTTTTGCCAACGGAGCAATGGCTCATATTCTTGTCAGCCGAGTATCGGAGAAGAGGATACGCCAGATGGAAATAACAGAGGCAGAGAGATACATCACTGTCAATTATGAATCACAGGATATTTCTGTACAGCGCTGTGTAAGGCAAAGCGGCGGAAACCTTGTTGAGGTCATGGAACACCCCGTCTTCCCGAAGACCGAACCCCTCAAGATGGAACTGCAGCACTTTGTATCTTGTGTCAGGGAAGGACGCCAGCCAATGGTCGGCATCAAAGACGGCAAAAGGGCCCTTGAAGTTTGCGTTGCAGTCCTCAGACAGATACACGAAGAAAAACCTGAAGCCGGCTCGCTGCTTTCTGCAATATAGTCAAATAACAAATGACATTCCGGCCGATAAGAGTTATTATCTAGAGAGGAGATAATCCTCTCTTTTTTTTGTGGGATTATACCTGATCGAAAGGATGTATCTGATTTGATGGATTTTATCAAAAATATTCCACCTGTAAACCTCCAGGCACTGGTGGCGCTTGTTCTTTTTGGGGCATCCCTCCTAGTTGCCCGAATGGTCGTAAATATCCAGTCGGGGAAGTGGCCGGGAGGCCCGATGTTTGTATTGTACCTGAGGGTACTTCTTGGATTCCTTTTTGCAGGATCTATCGGCCTTGGCTTTTACTGTTTTGCAGGAATAAATATCCTTTTTAAATAAGCTCTGTCAAATATTAGTTCAGTTTTTAATAAACAGTTAGGAGAGTTGATTTATGGAAAAGCTTCTGAATAACGCGTTCAAGGGTGACCCCAGATCCATTGGCCGCCTCATAAGTCTTGTTGAGGCTGATACCCCTTCCGCAAAGGAAATAATGAAACAGATATATCCCAGGACAGGCAAAGCCAAAGTAATTGGCATAACAGGAAGCCCCGGGGCAGGCAAGAGCACCTTCGTCGACAGGCTGATAGAACAGTTCAAGACCGATAATATGAAAGTAGGAGTAATTGCAATAGATCCCTCAAGCCCCTTTACAGGAGGGGCGATACTTGGAGACAGACTTCGCATGCAGAGCCACGCGCTTGACGAGGGAGTATTTATAAGAAGCATGGGATCCAGGGGACACCTTGGCGGAGTCAGCAGGGCAACTCATGAGGCTGCCCTAATACTTGATGCATGCGGCTTTGACGTCGTCCTCATAGAAACTGTCGGAGTGGGACAGTCTGAGGTCGACATAATAAAAATAGCTGACACTGTAGTTCTTGTCCTTGTCCCCGGGATGGGTGACGATGTTCAGATTATGAAGGCCGGGATCATGGAGATTGCAGATACATTCGTCGTTAACAAAGCGGATAAGGAAGGTGCAGACAAGGTCGCAGCAGACGTTCAGGTAATGCTCAAGATGTTGAAGGAAAAAGAATGGGTGCCACCTGTAACACTCGTGTCATCTCAGAACAATACCGGAATCGAAGAAGTAAAAAATAACCTCAATGAACACTGGAACTTTCTCCACACTTCCACCGAAGGCAAAAAAAGACGCTTTATCCAGCTTGAGATGGAAGTCGAGGCGATATTGAGGGGAGAAATATCCATTCTCACTGAGAAAATATGGAAGAAGCGCAAAGACACCGGGATATTGGAGGATCTGGCTTCCAGAAAGGCTGATCCATACACTCTCGCAGCTGAACTTATTTCACAGATCGTCAAATGATCGATCGCAGCAAAGCAATATAATATCTATCACACCTTATTCTCGGGAGGATCATACATGAAAATTGCACTGGGAGCTGACCATGCAGGATACGGACTTAAGGAAGAGATCAAGGAACACCTTGCATCAGCAGGACACGATATTATTGACTGCGGGACCTCTTCGGGAGACCTAAGCGTCGATTATCCCGACTGCGGATTCAGGGCTGCCGAAACGGTAGCCAGTCACAAGGCAGATCTCGGGATCCTTTTCTGCGGAACAGGGATCGGAATGAGCATAACAGCAAACAAGGTCGCAGGGATCAGAGCGGCTCTTTGCCATGATCATTTCACAGCAGCGATGAGCCGCAGGCACAACAATGCTAACGTCCTGGCCATTGGAAGCAGAGTGACCGGTTCAGGCCTGGCAAAAGAGATCGTCGAC
Source organism: Synergistaceae bacterium (assembly GCA_012727545.1). Taxonomy (GTDB): domain Bacteria; phylum Synergistota; class Synergistia; order Synergistales; family Synergistaceae; genus Caenicola. Next base: position 10,101 of record JAAYHA010000244.1, read on the forward strand.
ACGTGGCTCAACGAAGAGTTTGAGGGCGGACGGCACGCTTTCCGAGTGGACAAGATAACTGCATTCGAGAAAGACCATGCCTCTGATGCAGCTTCAGCAACATGTTCATCAAATTCTGCAGGCGGAAGGACAGTTGTCGTAGAACATCCTCTTGTTAGGCACAAACTTGGACTCATGAGGGACAAAAACACTTCATCAAAGGATTTCAGGGATCTTGTCCAGGAAGTCGCAGGCTTGATGGTATATGAGATAACACGGCACCTCTCCCTTGAAGAGATCGAAATTGAAACTCCTGTCGCAAAGACAAGAGTATTCACACTTTCAGGCAAGAAACTGGCAATCGTGCCTGTATTGAGAGCCGGGCTCGGAATGGTAGAAGGCATCCTTAAACTGATACCGAATGCCAAGGTGGGCCATATAGGGCTTTACAGGGATCCCGAAACACTATTGCCTGTTGATTACTATTGTAAACTGCCCAAAGATATTTCTGAAAGAGACATTTTTGTCGTGGACCCTATGCTTGCAACGGGAGGTTCTGCCGCTGCAGCAGTAGCGCACATAAAGGGTTACGGGGGCAAAAGGATCGCACTGGTTTCATTGCTGTCTGCTCCTGAAGGTATCGCGAGATTCCACGAAGAGCACCCTGATGTAGATATTTATACTGCAGCAGTCGACAGTCACCTGAACGATCACGGTTATATCGTCCCAGGACTTGGGGATGCGGGAGACAGACTTTTCGGTACAAAATAGATGAAGAGAGATTAGGACGGGTCCCGTGTTTTCAATATACCTCTTCACCCTGGTAACTTTTTTGTGGGGACTTATTGCCACACCGGTCTCTATTGGCCTCGCGCAAAAATTCAGGCTCCTGGACATTCCCGGAGGCAGAAAAAAGCACCACAGCATCATGCCTCGCGGTGCGGGAATCGTGCTGTGGAGCGGTTACCTGCTCTGGGCTCTTTTCGTAGGCAACCCGGGAGTTGAGGTGCCATATATTGCTACAGGCGCAACAATAGTATTCATAGTGGGCTACATGGATGACATGCACCCTCTGCCGCCGGTAATGAGGCTCTTCTTTCATTTGGCTGCTGCTGCGTGGGTCTCTTATGCCCTTCCCATCCCGCTTTGGCAGAGGATGTTGATTATCTTCTGGATAACAGGTACCACCAACGCCTACAACCTTATAGACGGTATGGATGGCTTGTGTCTTACAATGACTCTGATCACAGCCCTGGTTGCGATATTTGCAGGAAACCCCGCGGTATGGATGCCGGTGGCAGGACTGGTGTTTGGAGTGCTCTTATGGAATTTTCCACAGCCGAGGACTTTCCTGGGTGACGGAGGAAGCACACTGCTGGGATATATATGTGCTTCGCACCTTGCATGGAGCATTTTTCCTGACCTCTTTGGAAAAGGATTTTTCAGCCTTGCTGCTGTACTCTTCTTTATCGGAGGAATACCTGTAATAGACACTCTGGCGGCAATGACAAGGCGTCTTTTGACAAAAAAATCCCCTTTTTCGCCTGACAGGGGTCATGCACATCATCGCCTTCTTGACAGAGGTTTTTCTAAACAGCAGACGCTGGCTATAATGGGGATCGCACATATGGCACTGGTGCTTATAGGGCTGCGCCTGCTCGGGACTAAATTATTATAGTTCGGCGCACATCTGTTAATATTGTAAACTTAACATAGGCAAAGCAAGAACTGATTTTGGGAGGATGTTTAAATGAGCCGAAAAACTGTGGTTTGTGTAGTTGGGACCAGACCCGAGGCTATTAAAATGGCCCCTGTAGTGTTGGCCCTGCGCAGCCAGGGTTATTTTAACGTAAAGATACTGGCTACGGGACAGCATTCTACTATGCTTGACCAGGCCCTTGGACATTTCAAACTTACTGCGGATGTGAACCTTCACATCATGAAGGAAAGACAGAGCCTCGACCATATTACTTCAACGGTACTCACAGGAGCCGGAGAGTATTATGACATCGAGAAACCTGCTGCTGTGCTGGTACACGGCGACACTACAACTACATTCGCCGCCGCCCTGGCCGGTTTTTACAGGAAAATACCCGTCGGGCACGTTGAAGCAGGACTTAGGAGCAATAATATGTATCTACCATATCCTGAGGAAATGAACCGAGTGCTGACTGACAGGATAACCGCCTGGGCGTTCGCTCCAACTGATCTTGCAAAGGAGAACCTTCTCCGCGAGGGTACTCCGGAAGATAGTATCCTTGTTACCGGCAACACTGTTATAGACGCTCTTTATTACACAGTAAAAAGCACATCGAAACCATTATGCCCTGAACTCGAGAGACTTCCCGAAGACTCTCCCTTCCTTCTGGTGACCGCACATAGAAGGGAATCCTGGGGAAAGCCGCTTGAGGATATATGTTCTGCACTTACGATGCTGCTTGATGCGCATCCTGAACTTTGGATGGTCATACCCATGCACAGGAACCCCTCTGTGAGAGAAACCATGAGAAAATATCTCGAAGATAGAAAAAATGTTATACTCTGCGATCCCCTGGATTATCCGGACTTTGTCTGGGCAATGAATGCATCCAGGTTCATCTTGAGTGACAGCGGAGGAGTACAGGAAGAGGCTTCAGCTATAAAAAAGCCTGTCCTTATCCTGAGAGACGTGACTGAACGCCCTGAAGCCGTGGAAAAGGGAAGCGGAGTAATTGTCGGAGTGGACAAGGAAATGATTTATTCCAACGCTATTAAGCTTCTTGAAAATAAAGATCATTTGAGGCAGATAGAAAACAAGTGCAGGTTCCAGCCATTTGGTGACGGGACAGCCTCATTAAAGATCGCTGAGGCATTAAAGGACTATTTTGAAAACGACCATAAGTGATTTTCTGTTAATTTGGACTGGAGTGACTGTTGTTGGAGGATAAAATGATCATCAGAGGGGGGACCCCTCTTTTCGGTACGGTCGACGTGCAGGGAGCCAAAAATGCGGCCCTGCCTGTGATGGCTGCATCGATACTTCTGAAGGGGAAAAGACTTACCCTCAAAAAGGTCCCTGATCTCTATGATATCAACACAATGTCTGACCTGCTCAGGCATTTAGGCATCTCTGTAGAATTTAAAAATAACTTTATGACAATAGATGTTCCGGAAGAACTGAGCTGGGACGCTCCTGCGGAGCTGGTCCGCAAGATGAGAGCATCATCTCTGGTCTTAGGTCCTCTTCTTACACGATGCGGAAAGGCTGTCCTCCCTCTGCCGGGGGGATGCGTACTTGGAAGCCGCCCTATCGATTTCCACCTCAAGGGACTTACAAAGATGGGAGCGGAAATAGACCTGAACCGTGGTTCTGTTTACGCCAGCGCCGGGAAACTTAAAGGAGAGAGGATAACCCTGGACTTCCCCTCGGTAGGTGCAACTGAGAACCTTATGATGGCTGCTGCTCTGGCTCACGGAGTCACCTATATAGAAAATGCAGCACAGGAACCTGAAATAATAAACCTGGCAGATGTCCTGAGACTTATGGGGATACCCATCAAAGGAGACGGCACTCCAACGATCAGGATAACAGGCAAGCCTGAGGCCGGAACAGCGGAAGCTGAGATAATACCGGACAGGATAGAGGCTGCGACTTACCTCATAGCCGGGATAATTACTAAAGGGGCAGTGACTGTCAGGGGGATAGATTCCGGACTTATCGACGCCATACTGCTCAAGCTTGAAGAGGCCGGGGCAACGATAGAGATCATGCTGGACGAAGTAACAGCAAAATGCGATGGTTCTTTGACGGGAATCCCCGTCAAGACCATGCCATATCCGGGGTTTCCAACCGACACTCAGCCCCAGCTGATGGCTGCACTCTCTCTTGCTTCAGGAACGAGTGTTATCCATGAAAGCGTTTTTGATTCAAGACTTCTTCATATAAACGAATTCAAAAAAATGGGAGCAAAGATAGAACTTCAGGACTCGACTGCGATAGTCACAGGAGTAGGCAAACTTATCGGGGCAGAAGTCCATGCGTCCAACCTTAGAGCAGGCGCCGCGCTTATACTGATGGGACTCGCGGCCGAAGGAGTGACTACCGTTCACGACCTTTACCACGTATGGAGAGGCTACGAGGGGCTGGTTGATAAACTAAGATCCCTCGGTGCTGACATAGAGCTTATTGCCTAGCTCTTGAGAGGGCGATCAAATGGAAGAGAGCAAGGATCAGAATAAGAGAGAAGAGAGACTTCGGCAGGTCACGACCTATGCTTTTGTCGGTGCTGCCGGTACAGGAAAGAGCCAGAGAGCACAGTCGGTTGCATCTATAGTTGATGCTGATTATATAATCGATGACGGACTTGTGATCTACAAGGGCAGCATAGTTTGCGGCAAAAGTGCAAAATCTGAAAGGAACCAGATCAGCGCGATCAGGAGGGCTCTTTTTGAATTCGACGACCATCGCGATGAGGTCATGGATTTCTTTTCAAAAGCAGCTCCTTGCTCGCTTATGATAATTGCGACATCGGACGACATGGTGATGAGGATAATCAAAAAACTGAAGCTTCCTCTTCCTGAAAGGGTCATAAGGATAGAAGAAATTGCGGCGCCTGAAGAGATCAGCAAGGCCAGGAGAGAGCGTTTCACTAAAGGAAAACACGTTATACCGGTCTCTCATGTCCTTGTAAGAAAGAATTTTGCAGGCAAGCTTGTCGGTCAGCTTAGGGTCTTCTGGAAATCAAAGGACAACCACGAAGGTGAGAAGACTATCGTAAGGCCTCCATTCAGTTTTTACGGGGAAGTGCACATCGAACCTGAGGCCATAGAAGACCTTGTTACCTTTATAGCAGGAAGGACAGCACAGGTCGCAAAGGTAGTAGAAGTCGACGTCAGCCCGGAGAACGAAGAAAGCCTTTCCATCACAATAAAGATAGCTGCAAGCTTGGGTGAAAAGAATTTTGTCACGCTTGCCACGCTCGTCAAAGAGAGGACGGCAGTAAGCGTAAGGTATTTTACAGGGGTCAACGTTAAAAATGTTGATGTAATAATTACGGAGGTGCTTATCTGATGGATGAGATAAAAAAAATTCCGGATCTCTCTGCGGAAGAAAAAGATAATGCACGGAGGGTGCTTTGGGAAAAAGCTAAGGCAGGAGCTCTCTCCTGCAAGGGGTGTTCTCTGTCTGCAACAAGGACAAACGTAGTCTTCGGTGACGGCAGTGAGCGCAGCAAGCTCCTGTTGATAGGCGAAGGCCCCGGAGCTGACGAAGACCAGCAGGGACTTCCTTTTGTAGGAAGGGCGGGACAACTTTTGACGCAGATACTTACAGCCGGCGGGATAGACAGGAAAGATGTTTATATAACCAACATAGTAAAATGCAGGCCGCCAGAAAACAGGATACCCACTCCCGAGGAAATGATAATTTGCGACCAGCACCTGCAGACACAGATAATGCTGATAGATCCGGCACTGATAATTCTTCTCGGCAATACTCCGACAAGATGGATATTGAAGACCAACGAGGGCATAACAAAAATCAGGGGCAAATGGTTTGAATGGCGCGGAAAAGCTGTGATGCCAATGTTCCACCCAAGTTATCTCTTAAGAAACGCATCTTCTAAAGAGGGAAGCCCCAAGCACCTTACATGGATCGACATACAGGAAGTAAAAAGATCATGGGACATAGTCAGGGAGACCGGTAATTTAAGTCACATCAAATTTGGGTAGGATCAGATGGAAGAGAAGATACTGAATCACATTGGAATAATAATGGACGGTAACCGCCGCTGGGCAAGATCCAGAGGTCTCCCTGCCATACTGGGTCACAGGGAGGGCGTAAAGGCTGTCGAAAGGACTCTCATCGCAGCAAAAGAACTGGGAATACCCTGTGTCTCACTATATGCATTTTCCACAGAAAACTGGAAACGGCCAAAATCAGAGGTGCTAGGACTTATGGGGTTGCTCAAGTACTACATGAAGTTAAAGCTTGAGGAACTGAATAAGGAAAACGCCAGGATCAGATTCGCAGGCAACATATCAGCTCTTTCTGAGGATATTCAGGAAATACTTCTGGATGCCGAGCAAAAAACGAGAAACAACGATTCAATGCAGCTTGTTGTCTGCCTGAACTACGGCGGAAGGCAGGAAATACTTGACGCAGTGAACAAAATGATCGGGGATGGGGTATCGCTGCCGGTGACGGAAGACGTTTTCCGTAAATACCTTTATCTGCCTGATCTTCCGGATCCTGACCTTCTTATCAGGACCAGCGGAGAGCTCAGGATGAGCAATTTCTGGTTGTGGCAGGGCAGTTACAGTGAATTTTATTTTACAGATAAATTCTGGCCCGACTTCGGCAAGCCGGATCTGGAAATGGCAATAGCCGATTACTATAGGAGGGAAAGACGTTATGGCAAAGCCTGATAATTTTCTGTCATCTATACCGGATCTTCCTTTAAGAGCTTTCAGCAGCATCTTCATCGTACTTTTAATTCTGGGAGGCATACTGAAAGGAGGGCATATCTGGAATGCAATTGTCTTTGTCGTGGCAATGATCTCTCTATGGGAATTTTACAAGTTGCTCTCCACGAAGCACGACATTTCTCCGTGGCTCATCATGGTATCCGGAGCTTTCATCCTTATCGGAGCTTCCTCCGAAATGAGTCTCACTGCAATTTTATGTTCCATTTCATCTATCGTCTTTGTAGCTCTTTTTCTTGAGATCGTACGCCGCCAGGTAAGCGCTGAGAGTTTCGCGCTTGAAAACATGGGGGCAACGATAGTCGGGATAGCATATGTTATCCTGCCCTGGTCATTTATGATACTCATCCGGTCAAGGGAGCTCGGATCACTATTTTTGATTACCCTCTTTTTCTGCACATGGAGCTGTGATGTTGCCGCATACATTGTGGGAAGCCGCCTGGGAAGGAACCTTCTGTGTGAAAAGATCAGCCCCAAAAAAACATGGGAGGGATTTTTCGGAGGAGCAGCCGCCAGTCTCCTGTGTGGAGGACTGCTTGCTCTGATATTCTCATTTCCGCCCCTTCCGCTCCTGTTGATGGGACTTCTTTGCGGAGTTGCAGGACAACTTGGCGACCTCGGAGAATCAGTACTTAAGAGAGAGGCCGGAGTCAAGGACACCGGATCGCTGATACCCGGACACGGGGGACTCTTAGACAGATTTGACAGCATCCTCGTGAACGGAACACTGGCATTTGTGATATTTGAGCTTATAGGGTGATGTCTTGAGTTCTTCTCCAAAGATCAGAATTGCAGTCATAGGAGCGACAGGGAGTGTTGGCGGGGCAGTTTTAGATATTTGCAAAAGATTCCCTGAAAGCTTTGATGTCGTTGCTTTGGCTGCTCAAAGCAACCAGGACAAACTTTTCAGTCTTGCTTCGGTCCATAACCCGAAAAAGCTTTGCCTGACTAAACCTATTTCAGGAAAATTCAAAACAGAGGGCTATGATTGCCTTACAGGTACAGATGCACTTTGCGAGATAGCCTCAGACCCTGATGTTGACCATGTTGTATTTGCATCGTCCGGCGTATCGGCCATAAAAGCACTTCAGACAGCACTTAAAGAAGACAAAGATGTATCTCTGGCAAACAAGGAAAGCATCGTCGTCGCCGGTCCATGGGTAATGCCCCTTGTTAAACGCAAAGATCAGCTCAGGCCGGTAGACAGTGAACACAGTGCAATATGGCAGTGTCTCCGTGAAGATCATAAGCGGGAGATCGCAAAGATATGGCTTACTGCATCAGGAGGTCCCTTCAGAGACCATACCGCAGAAATGCTTGAAAAGGTAACACCCGAAGAGACCCTCTCCCATCCCGTATGGAAAATGGGAGCCAAGATAACTGTAGACAGTGCGACCTTAATGAACAAGGGTATCGAGTGCATCGAAGCAATGCAGCTATTCGGACTTCCGGCAGATAAAGTTGGTGCCCTTATCCATCCAAAGTCCCAGGTACACGGAGCAGTACTTTTTATAGACGGAACAATGAAGATGCTAGTCTCTCAGCCTGACATGCGTCTTCCAGCTGCAGCTGCGCTTGCATGGCCGGAGAGACTGGACCTTGTCGCATCGGGGCTTGATTTCATCCGACCGGAAGAGTGGGATCTGCATTTTAGGGAAATTGACGGTTCCCTTTTCCCCTGTTTTAGTATAGCCTTCAAGGCAGGTCAGATGGGCGGGGCATATCCACCTCTTCTTGTGGGAGCCGACGAAGCTGCAGTACAGTCTTTTCTGGAAGGCATGATACCATTCACGTCAATTTCAAAGGTCATTGAGGAGACTCTTGCCAAATCGGCTTCGGCTTCCCCCGAAACTCTTGATGAAGCTATAGAATTAGTCAGCACAGGTGAGAGCATTGCGCGGGAACTGTGTAAAAAATGGAGGCATTACTTTTGATAAGTCTCATCTCTTTTCTAATTGTTATTTCGATATGTGTTATATCACACGAAGGTGGCCACTACCTGTCTGCTCGATGGAGAAATGTCCTTATCCATGAGTTTTCATTCGGAATGGGACCTGCTGTATGGAGCAGGCAAAAGGGTGAGACCCTCTGGTCTGTAAGAGCTTTCCCTATAGGGGGATTTGTCAGGCTTGAAGGAGAAGACTCATCAGAGGAAGAACCTAAATCGGACGGTTATGACCCCTCTCGTTCACTTTCTGCCAAAAAACCATGGGAAAGGCTTCTTGTGCTGGCTTCAGGAGCATGCGTAAATCTGATGCTGGCATGGCTGCTCACTGCAGCTTTGCTTACAGGTCATGGTGTGATGGATCTTGAAAGGCCGTTTGTAGGGAAGATAATGGAAGGAACACCTGCCTATTCCGCCGGCATTCAGTCCGGAGACATTATAAAATCAATAAATGGAAAAGAACTGAGCAAATGGTCGGATATCAGGGAGACAATTCAAAATAAGAATGTCACAAGCGATCGTTTCCATATAACCCTGGAGAGAGAAGAGCAGACCCTCGATTTCAACATCGACATCCCGGTCGACCCGGCTCACGGAGGACGCCTGCTCGGAGTTCAGCCGGGAAGAATAACTTATCCTGTTCACACCGCGCTGCAAAAGAGCCTGGGCTATTCTTGGAATATGGGAGTTGAAATACTCAGAGGCCTCTGGATGGTACTCACAAGAAAGGTTCAGTCAGACGTCGTAGGACCTGTCGGTATAGCCGTAATGGCAGGCGATGCACTTAAACAGGGCATATGGTCCTTCATAGCTTTCCTCGGAGTCATCAACCTCCATCTCGGCCTTCTGAACCTCCTGCCTTTCCCTGCACTGGACGGAGGAAGGATAATCTTCATAATTGCTGAGATGATCACAGGGAAAAAGGTCCCCGAGAAATGGGAGGCTATGATCCACTACAGCGGATTCTTGATCCTTATCTCCCTTATTATCCTCGTAACAGGAAAAGACATTATCAGGCTATTCATCAAATAATCGGGCGGTCGATAAATATGGGAAGCAGAAAAGATGTTGAGATCAGAGGTCTGACCATCGGAGGCAGCTCACCAGTACGAGTTGAAAGCATGATAAAAACACCTCTTTCAGACCTTGAGCAGTGCGCCGCGGAGTGTGAAGCTCTTGCAAAGGAAGGATGCGAACTGATAAGGGTCTCGCTTCCCGATCTTGCTCTGTCGGAAAACATGAAAATTCTTAATTCAAGGTCTTCTATACCGATCATGGCAGATATCCATTTCAACCACAGACTCGCTATCGCGGCATTGGAAGCAGGATGTGCTTCTATCCGCATAAACCCCGGAAATATGAGTGACAGAAAGGGTACTGAGGACGTGATAAGGCTGGCCCGTAGTTTGGGGGCTGTAATTCGCATCGGCGCGAACGGCGGTTCCATAAGCAAAGCGCAGCTGGAACATACTATGGGAGACAGGTCCGCTGCACTTGCTTTCGCAGTTGATGAACAGGTAAATATTCTTAGAGACTGCTCTTTTGAGAATATTATAATTTCTGCAAAATCCAGTTCAGTTACTGAAACAATAAGAGCAAACTCTCTCCTCTCGCAAAAATACCCCTATCCGATACACATAGGCATTACTGAGGCTGGCGCAGGGACCGCAGGCATCATAAAAGGAGCTGCCGGGATATCAGTGATGCTTGCACAGGGAATAGGGGATACCATCCGCGTAAGCCTTACCGGGCCTTCTGTTGAAGAAGTAAAGGTCGGTTACCGCATCCTTGGCTCTCTGGAAATAAGAGAACGTGGTTATAACCTTATCAGCTGCCCGACATGCGGCCGTAAAAGGATCGATGTCACCAAGCTTGTGGAAGAGGTGAAAGCCCTTCTGCCTGATAACATTAAAGATGGAACGACGATAGCAGTTATGGGCTGTGAAGTAAACGGTCCAAGGGAGGCCGCAGGCGCAGACCTCGGCATTGCAGGGACTCCCGATGGTTTTGTCCTTTTCCGCAAGGGGCGCGCCGTATGCAACGACACTTCCGATAATCTTAAGAAACGGCTTATTGAAGAGATAAAAAAGCTTTAGCCGTACATATCATAAAAATTAGCTTTTTGAAGTATTTTTGAACTTCCACAGGCTTTAAGTTGATTTTTATTTGTGATATAATTTTTTCTACAGTGAGCAACTAAATCCTTACCATTTGGTTTTCGCAACATATAATAACCTATAACCCTGTTATTGCTACTTTTTTTAAGTTAAGCTCTGCTGAAGCTATTTTAAAAAATTTACCGGGGGGTGTATTTATGTGCCAAGATAAGCCATTTTGTGTTTTCTCCGAAACCGGGCCGCTTAAACAGGTAATGCTCCACAGGCCTGGAAATGAACTTAACCGACTTACCATCAGTAATATGAGTGACCTTCTTTTCGACGACCTTATCTGGCTTGAGCAGGCTCAGCGTGAGCACGACGAGTTTGCCGGCCTACTTCGACGAGAGGGATGCGAAGTGCTTTATTTCAACGAATGCCTCGCAAAAGTGCTTGAAGATAAAGAAGTAAGGGAATCACTTATCAAATCGGTTTTTATGCTTGAGTGTTTGGACCGTCACCTTTCCGAAGGACTTGCCGAAGTATTTATGGATCTGCCCTCTATCGATCTCGCCTCACACCTTATAAGCGGTTACAGCAAAAAAGAAGCCTCTTCATTATTCAAATCATCGTTAAGCCTGATATCAAAAGTTGAAAACGGCGGAGATTTTGTGATCCATCCGATCCCAAACCTTTATTTCCAGAGAGACCCTGCAATGACAGTAGGATGCGGCATCGTTATAGGCCAGATGACCTATGAAGTCCGCAGAAGGGAACCCCTTTACTGGAAATACATAACAAACCACCATCCCAGGTTCAAAGGTATGGAGATAATATTTGGAGACGCTCCGGATGAAGTCTGGCCGCACAAAGTAGAAGGGGGAGATCTCCTGGTCCTTTCTGACCATGCCATGGCTATTGGTGTAAGCCAGAGGACAGCACCTACAACAGCACAGAGAATAGGCAAAAAACTGGCACTTAACACTCCTATAAGAAAGATCTTCGCATTTGAAATACCAAGGGAACGTTACTGTATGCATCTCGACACAGTCTTTACGATGCTTGACAAAGACGTCTTCAGTATATTCCCTACCGTTACAAAAGTACTCAAGGTCTGGGAGATGGATTACGACGACAACGGGACACTTCTGTCTATAAAACAGGCACATCAATGGAAAGAGGCCATAGCGAACGAGCTGGGCTTCGATAAAATACGCGTGATAGAAATGAAAGGCAAGGATCAGGCTGAAACAGACAGGGAGCAGTGGCACGATGGATGTAATACTCTTGCTGTCGCCCCCGGAAAAGTAGTGACATACAACAGGAACCTTATGTCCAATAAACTTTTGAGGGACAACGGCATAGAAGTGCTTGAGCTCAATGGTCCGGAACTCGGAAGAGGCAGAGGCGGCCCCAGATGCATGACTATGCCTCTGAACAGAGCCCCAGTAAAATAGCTGATTTTTATTAAGGCAATCCGAGTTATATTTTCCGCTAATATTTAACCAAAATTCAAGGAGGAGTATCAATGGCAATCAATCTTCGCAACAGACACCTGCTGTCACTCAAGCACCACACACCCCAGGAGATAGAATATCTTCTGGATCTTTCAACTGACCTCAAAAATAAAAAACGCGCAGGAATAAAAGGCAACCTCATGGAGGGCAAAAACGTAGCCCTGATATTTGAGAAGCCATCCACCCGTACACGCTGTGCATTTACTGTGGCGGCAATTGACGAAGGCGGACACCCGGAGTACCTGGGTAAAAACGACATCCAGCTGGGTCACAAGGAAGACGTAGCAGATACTGCAAGAGTTCTGGGGCGCATGTTTGACGGCATCGAGTTCCGCGGGTTCAGCCAGAAGGTCGTCGAAGACCTTGCAAAGTATTCCGGCGTTCCCGTATGGAAC
>JAAYHA010000245.1 GCA_012727545.1 Synergistaceae bacterium
GACATTTTACATCCTCAGGCATGGTTTTAACTATATCACCAAATCGCTTTCTCTCGGATTCAACAAGAGATACCGGATCAGCGCCTCTTTTGTATGCATTGAGGGCTATCTGGCCGCTGCCCGAAAAAAGGTCAAGAAAGCTGTTGCCGTTCAGTGGACCTAGTATATTGAAGACTGCCTGCATGACCTTGCCTGTAGTCGGTCTCATTTCTTTCATGACATATCCACCCTGCTTCACCTATTAAAGACATAAAAAGAGTATAATAGCCAAAATTAAAAGTGTATACAAACCTGGAGGATCAATAATGCCACATAATATAGAAAAACATGTGATGACATCCGAGGAACAGAGCGACAGAAGGAGTCTTTTTGGATTTTCTTTTCTCCATTTCATGAATGACATGCACTCTACTGCCCTACCGACAATTATACCAATGCTTGTTAATTCCATATCGATATCTTTGAGCCAGGCCGGACTTTTGAATGCCATTTTCGGATTGACGAACCTGTTCGGTCAACCGGTCGCAGGATATTTTGCAGACAGGCAGAAAAGACCGTGGCTTGCCGTCTGGGCTCCGATGCTGAGCATTGCAGGTGCATGCCTCCTGCCGCTGGCTCCTAATTACTCTCTGGCCTTTCTTCTGGTCGGACTGATGAGCATGGGTACTGCATCATTCCACCCACAGGGACTCGGACGTACAGGATCTTCAGCAGGAAGCAAAGACCTGGCGTTTTTCATCTCTCTTTTTGCAGCATGCGGAAGTTTTGGAAGTGCGGTGGGTCCTGTATATGTGGTATTTATGATCTCACTTATCGGGAAAGAGACATTCCCGGTAGTTATGATACCAGGCTTCATCATATGTCTTTACATTTGGAAAAAAATTGTCTCGGATCAGAAGGCTGAAAATATAACAAAAGAAAAGGCAGAGTTTAGGGGATTTTTTACAAATATGAAAGATATTATGAAAAAGATCTTCTCTCTGGTAGTTGTTGCGACAATAAGGGACGCAACCCTGCAGGGTATACGGATATTCCTTCCGATGCTGGTAGTTCTCAAAGGAGGAAGCATCGCCAAAGGGGGTATGCTTCTCTTCGCGATAACCCTTGCATGCACAATTGGCGGAATAGCAGGCGGTAAACTGGCTGATTCCAAAGGGGATGAAAAGGTGATGCTCTGGACACTCGCGATATCACCTATCTTTCTTATCACCGGCCTTAATACCACGGGCGGGCTTTCTATAGCGGCACTTATATTGGGTTTCGCTTTTCTTCAGGCCAGCACGCCCATCTCTACCGCAATAGCACAGAAAAAGTGTCCTATGTCCAGAAGTACTGTAAGTTCACTCGCAATGGGAGTCTCATGGGGGATCGCAAATCTCCTTACTACACCGGTAGGTTTTTCGGCAGACATCTTTGGCCTTGAAAAAACATTGAGGATAGTGGCCTTCCTTCCGTGGACAGTGACAGCATGGTACGCTGCAACAATGATACTTTCACGCAAATTTAAAAAATAAGAAGGTCAGATCTTTTATTCTTGCTTCGCAGCAGCAGCAAGCGCATGGTGCAAAGCGGCGCGCATAGCAGGGGTCCTGTATGGATGCCCCACCGAATCGACCTTTACCTTAAATCCATTCCGGCCCGGTATCACTTTTAGGTAGAAGTGCTGTTCAAAACCGTCATCAGTCGTTATTACAAGGACAAGACCTACTCCAGAATCTGAAACGAATGTCTCCC
>JAAYHA010000246.1 GCA_012727545.1 Synergistaceae bacterium
CTTACTTTTCTGAGTCTTCCGTCAAGTGCAAGTTCACCTATGAAGAGTGATGGCTTTTTGACCTTGACGCCTCCCTGGACACAGGCTATCGCAACTGCGATCGCAAGGTCAAGCAGGGCTCCTTCCTTTGGAACATCAGCAGGGGCGAGGTTGATAGCCACCCTTCCACGGAGCGTTATACCTACACTCCTCAGAGCCGCCCTGACCCTTTCCCTGGCCTCTCTGACGGCAGTGTCAGGAAGACCGACTACTGATATGTTGAAAAGTCCCCCGGTTATCTCGACTTCCACCTCTACCGGAACTGCCTTGACTCCCCGAAGCGTTATACCTGAGACAGAGTTCATAGTATTCCCTCCGTTATATCTTTGATGTGTTCTATTGAGGGTCCACTGCCCTCTTTGATCGTTATGGCAATTAGATCTATACGCCAAAATCCGATGTACTTTCTGCTTTCTGTCCATATCCTTGCGGCCCTCTTGAGCTTTTTTATCTTTTCCGGACCTACTGTAAATTCAGGAGGCATGACCCAGCCAAAGCTCCTGGTCCTGACCTCGACAAAAACGATCTCATCGCCGTCGTTGGCAATGATGTCTATCTCACCATGCCTGCAGCTTACATTTTTTGCTATGATCCTGTATCCGATTTGGGTGAGGTACTCTGCCGCCTTTTCTTCACCATATTTTCCTGTCTGCAGGTGAAGCGGGAGCTTTTTTGAAGGGTCTGTCCGGCCTTTACCGGAAGACTTTTGGATCGGGATTTTATTTCTTTCTTGAATAGAGCGATCGAGAGCCCTTTCAAGGCTCATTCCGCAGGTTCCCTCGAGACTCCCCTGAAAGAGACTCTGTGTATCGGTGAAGGACCTATTTCCAGCAGTATTCTTCTGTGTTCAGCCGATGGGTATCCCTTGTGGGCGCTGAAACCGTACTCAGGATAGAGCTTGTCCATAGTGCGCATTATCCTGTCCCGCAAGACCTTCGCTACGACAGATGCAGCAGCTATTGCTGGCACCCTGTCGTCTCCTTTGACAACACATCTCTGATATATGCCTAGTCCGGGAATGTATGTGCAGCCGTCGACCAATACTATGTCAGGTTCGGATTCGAGGCGCTCTACAGATCTCTTCATGCACCAGAGAGATGCCTGTAGAATGTTTATCCTGTCTATCTTATACGGTGAAGCAGCCTGCGCTCTCCACTTTATACCGCATTCACACATCCGGCAGAAAAGATCCTCTCTCCTTGAGGGCGAAAGTTTTTTTGAGTCTTTGAGTCCTTTTGAAAGGAGGTACTGTCTCTGTTCGCTCGTAAGGATGACAGCAGCTGCAACAACAGGACCGGCAAGCGGACCTCTCCCTGCTTCGTCTGTTCCTGCTGCAACTATCCCGGCCTTTCCAAACATCACCTTAGGCTCTCCCACAGCGGTGGATCGCCCGGGCTTTCAAGGCTCATCCTGCCCAGTCTTCCGGTGGCAAAGGCGTCAATGAATACCCGGCCGGCGCTTTCAACGTCCACAACGCCGCCCGGCAGTAATTTGCCAAGCCTTTTGCCTACGGATCCGAGTATTTCGGCCGGAGTCCCCTCAGGCTTGATCCCCCAGGCTGATTCAACACCCTGCCAGAGGTTTTTGGTGATCAGAAAAGATATGCATTCTTTTGCGTGTTCTTCCCAGTTGCCTATTACCTGACCTCTTGAAGATCCTATCCATGAAATGATCCGGTGTGCCCTGGCATCGCTGTGGGGATCAAGTATCCCGGGTGAGTCGACGAGAAGGAAACCCTCTCCCCTGAACCATGAGACTCCCTTGGTTATTCCGGGGATGCCGCCCACCGGGGCGGCTTTTCTTCCCACCAGCTGATTGATAAGCATAGATTTTCCAACGTTTGGGATGCCTACCACCGCCATCCTCAGATCACGGAATGCAGGCTTCTTTTCCTTGAGTTCTTTCCTTATCTGGCTGAGCCCCCCCTTACGGAGATCCAGAGGCCACGTTGGAAGTTTTTTGGACTTCAGATGATCTGTCCATATTTTAGTGATTTGGGGATCAGCAAGGTCAGCTTTTGAGAGGATCGTCCATATCTGTATCTTAGGGGCAAAAATATGAAGGAATGGTGACGAAGAGAGGTTCGGCGCCCTTGCATCCCGAACCTCTAAAATAAGGTCAATATTGGCTGCAAGCGCCTCAAGCTGGCGCTTGCCTTTTGCCATATGCCCGGGAAACCATACAGTCCTGCCCATTTATTCGATCAGCCCTAGCCTGTTGAGCGGCCAGTATCTGAAAACAGCAGGCCCCCGGAAGAAATTTCTCGGCACAAACCCCCAGAACCTGCCGTCCTGCGAGTTGGGCCGGTTGTCTCCCAGACAGAAATAGCTTTTCTCCGGCACTGTTTCAGGCAACATGTCAAAAGTGTCTTTATTCTTTACGTATGGCTCGAAAACCTCTTTGTCGTTGACGTACACCGTGCCGTTCCTTATCTCTACCTTATC
>JAAYHA010000247.1 GCA_012727545.1 Synergistaceae bacterium
ATCACAATCATAGTGACGATCCTGAACTTTACCATCACTCCCCTTGGCACTCATCTTTATATGAGATTCATTGTTGGCGCACTGCTAATTGTTGCAGGCCTTACGGTCTTTCTTCTCGGCGTTGACATCGGGATAACACAGATAGGCAACCTTATGGGTGCTTCGATAGCAAAGACCAACAGTCTTCCGATCGTAATCGCAGCGGCTCTGATCCTTGGTTTTGTTATATCAGTCGCTGAGCCCGATCTTCACATACTTGCTCAACAGGTGGAAAATGTAACTTCCGGCAACATAGAAAAAAATGATATCGTCCTGGTCGTATCAGCAGGGATAGCGCTTATGCTGGCCCTGGGTTTTATAAGGATACTGTACAACCTCGCTATCAACAAGATATTTACCGTTCTCTATCTTATTGTATTTTTTCTGGCTTATTTCACGCCAAATGAATTTATGGCGATCTCTTTTGATGCCTCAGGCGCGACAACGGGAGCTGTTACCGTCCCCTTCATTCTCGCTCTGGCAGCGGGGGTCTCTGCGCTGAAAAAAGACAGCAAGTTTTCTGAGATAGACAGTTTCGGTATGGTAGGCATAGCGTCTGTGGGGGCAATTATAGGGGTAATGCTTCTGGGGATACTGTCAAAAACGGAGAAGCTGACAGGGATCCTTCCTGAAACTCATTCAGCCTCTGTTTCGATAATGGGTCCTTTTGTTGAGAAACTGACGTCTATTTCATGGGAAGTATTCCTGGCTCTTTCCCCTATCGTTCTTATCTTTGCGGTATTTCAGAAAATCTCCTTAAGATTGTCACACAAAGCTGTAAGAAAGATCGCCAACGGAATTATTTTTGCCTTCGTCGGCCTTGTTCTTTTTCTTGTGGGGGTCAACGGGGGGTTCATGGAGGTCGGAAGTTTGATAGGACGGGATCTTACCCTAATAGAAAACAAAACGTATGTCATATCTGTTGGGTTCATTCTGGGGCTTGTCACTGTACTGGCTGAACCTGCAGTCTACGTACTGACACATCAGATCGAAAATGTAACGAGCGGTTATGTAAGAAGGAGCCTCGTAATGGGGACACTGAGCATTGGAGTCGGCTCGGCGGTAGCTCTTGCTGTGATCAACATTCTCAGCCCAAGGATAGATTTGTGGCATTTTCTGCTTCCCGGCTACATAATATCCATTGCGATGTCCTACTATGTTCCCAGACTTTTTGTCGGCATTGCGTTCGATTCAGGCGGTGTTGCATCCGGTCCTATGACTGCTACATTTGTTCTGGCTTTTGCACATGGGGTCGCTGATGCAGTAGAGACGGCAAGCATCCTCTCTGACGGCTTCGGCGTAATCGCCATGGTGGCCATGACTCCGATAATAGCACTTCAGCTTCTGGGTGCGGCCTTTCAGATGAAATCAAAGAAAGAAGGTCTGAAAAGTGATGGTAAATAACACAGGGGGAGCATGCTTTGAACTCATCTGGGTAATAGTGAATTTCGGGAAGGGCAGCAAGATAATGCGGGCAGCCAAAAAAT
>JAAYHA010000248.1 GCA_012727545.1 Synergistaceae bacterium
CCTTGAAAAGAGGTCCGTGATAAGCCGGTTTGAAGATATTATGATCTAGAAGATCTTTCCTTTTCCAGAAAGATATTTCCAAGCTCCCTGGCCTTGGCTTCCCATTCCTCTTTCGTTCCGGAGTTCTCCAGGACCCAGTCTGACCTTCTTATCTTTTCATCTCTCGGCATAAGCCTGCTCTCACGTCTTTTTATCTCAGCTGCATCCCATCCCCTTGATGCGTTGCGCTCAACTCGCTTTTCCGGGGTCGCTGAAACGAATACCACAAGATCCATCCATTCGGGGCGCCCACATTCAAAGAGCAACGGTATCTCAACAACTACCAAGCCTTCGGCATCTTTTACAAACTTCTCTATTGCCGCAATAGTGGCAGGGTGAAGAAGATCCGATACAAACTCATACTCTTCCTCTTCAGAAAATATCTTAGCAGCAATTTTTGCAAAAACGGACCTCTGATCTCCCTCAAAAAAATCGCTGCCCCATCTTTCAGAGGCCTTCTTCCGAATTTCGGGAAGATCCCACATATCACGGGCGACCCTGTCGGCATCAATGACTGTCGCACCCATATCTTTCCACACCCTTGAGAGTGTGCTTTTACCAGCGCCAACGTCTCCTGTCAGTCCTACTGTCAGCAAAATAACCGCCTCCGGCTGTATCGTCTTTTATCTCTGTTGAACTCTTTGGGATCTCTCCGATGAACCTCGATGTTCTGTTCCTCTGTACTGCTCCGAAGAGCAGCCTGGATGACGAACCGCTCATGTATAATCTCTCCTTGGCCCTCGTCATGCCAACGTAGCAGAGCCTGCGTTCCTCGGATAGGTCGCTCTCTCCTTCGACTGCGCGTGCGCTCGGGAATATCCCCTCTTCCATTCCCGTTATGAAGACTGCCGGGAATTCCAGCCCCTTTGCCGCGTGGAGTGTAAGCAGGTTGACCCTGTCTTCCATGTCATCTTGTGTGTCCTGATCTGTAAAGAGTGGAATTTCTGTCAGTACCTGTACAATGTCTCCGTCCTCAGGAACAAGCGAGAGGATCTCAAGAACGTTCTCCACTCTCTCTTCCCAGTCTTCGGGATAGTTGGCCTTTAAATACTCTTCGTATCCCTGGGCGTAGAGGACAGTCCTCACTGCCTCATGTACATCTGAAGAGTGCCCAAGTATCTCCAGCATGTTCTTTGCCAGTTCCTTTGCACCATTCCCTGATTTGCCCTTCAGTCCCCCGCCCGTCTTTGCCATCTCGCTCCAGACAGCTGCGGGATCCAAACCGGCCGTCAATTGAAGTTGTCCCGAAAGTATCTCGACGCTCTTTTTTCCGACCCCTCGCACGGGAACGTTAGCTACCCTGGAAAGGGATATGCTGTCCCTTGGGTTTACTGCAAGGCGCAGCATTGAAAGGACATCCTTTACTTCCAGCCTTTCGTAGAATGCAAGTCCCCTGATCACCCTGTACGGGATCCCCTTTTCCAGAAGCGTCTGTTCGATGCCTCGGCTGAGCGCGTTCATTCTGTAAAGTACCGCCATCTCACAGTACCTGTACCCGTCGTCCCTCAGGCTCTCTATGTGATCGGCGATCCAGACTGCCTCATCCTGATCTGTGCGGGACCTGTAAATGCTTATAAACTCGCCCCTTGGCGCAGCCGTCCAGAGATCCTTGGGATGTCTGTCGGAGTTCTTTTGTATGACTCCGTTCGCACCCTCAAGTATCTTACCGGTAGAGCGATAGTTCTGGTCAAGGACCACTACCTTTGCACCTTTAAAGTCGTTTGCGAAGTTCATTATCATACCCATGTCTGCTCCGCGCCATCCATATATCGACTGGTCGGGATCGCCGACTACCATTATTTTTCTTCCTGAATCGACAAGGCATCGCAAAAGCAGGTACTGAGGCCTGTTGACATCCTGGTATTCATCAACGAGAAGCCAGTCAAGACGTGAGCGTTCACGCTCCCGCACCTCTTTGTCAGTGGCAAGAATATGCAGGGGAAGCACCATGAGGTCGTCAAAATCCAGTGCTCCCTGTGAAACCAGGTACTGTTGGTATTTTTCATAAAGGGGAAGCCATCTGGTCTGTATTGCAGGTTCCCTGGTGACAGGATTAGACTCCGTTTTGATCCTTGATATAAGCTCTATTGCACCCCCGGCATCCATTATCCTCGGATCGATGTCAAGCTGGTTCAGAACTTTTTTTATTACGTTCCTTGTGTCACCCCTGTCAAAGATGACAAAGCTCTTTGGATACCCCAGCCTCATCAGAGCATCGGGATACCTATGAAGAAAGCGGAGCCCGTATGCGTGGAAGGTTGAGACCTCCATCCCTCTGAGATCTGATCCAAGGAGATTTTCTACCCTTGTCTTCATCTCTTTGGCAGCCTTGTTTGTAAAGGTAAGAGCAAGGATCCTCCAAGGGGCAATCTTCTTTGCGCCTATCAGATAAGCTATCTTTGAAGTGAGTACACGGGTCTTGCCGCTGCCCGCTCCGGCAAGGACAAGTTCATGTCCGTCACAGTAAACAACAGCTTCTTTTTGTTTGGGGTTTAAAGAATCAATGATTTTATCTGACATATGTCTATGATCACCTTTAGTCTCTATATCCGGTTTATAAAAAAAGGGGCCTTTCGGCCCCTCTATATTACAACTGATCACTCCTGCTACAAATAAAAACCTTTAGTGCTGCAGCAGGGTCCGCTCTGCAGTCAGCCGGAAATCACTTGGGCTCCAACAGGCCGTATCCGCCTTCTTCCCTGCGGTAGACGACATTTATTCCTCCGGACTGATCGTTCTTGAAAATAAAGAAACTGTGTCCGAGAAGGTCCATCTGCATTGTCGCCTCAATAGGAGTCATAACTTCAACGTTGAATTTCTTGGTCTTGACTATCTCGCGCGGCATCTCTTCCTTGTCAGCATATGCGGGCAAAAGTTCGGGATCTATATCGAATGAGAAATCCTGTACTTTCATCCTTGCCTTGTCTGTAAGATATCCCTTATGCCTCTTGACCTGGCGTTCAATATTCTTCAGTGCCTTGTCAAAAGCCTTCCTGAGGTCGGGCGCATAGTCCTCACCCCTCATTACTACCCCGTTAACATTGGAGGTTATCTCAACTACATTCATCCCGCGCTTGAAATTCAACGCAACCTGCGTGTCAATGATCCTGTCAAAGAATTTTTCGATCTTTCCGACCTTCTTTTCCATATATTCTTTGACCTCTGCCGGCAGTTCCACATTGCGCGTAAGAAAACGTACCTCCATAGCAACTCCTCCATTCGAACTGATGTGGATATAACAATTGCTGGTAAGTTAATTGTATCATCATATCAGGCTGCCCTCAAACCAATTAATTATGTATATTTACCTATTCGAAAGAGAGCTTGATTGACGCAAAAAAAGCCTAAGGTATAATCTCAAATAAGCAGGATTATGAAAGAGGGGGAAATGTCATGAAAATGTCAAAGAGAATACTTGAGATCCAACCTTCAGCTACTTTAAGCATCTCCGCCAAGGCAAAGACAATGAAAGCGGAAGGTAAGCCAATAATATCCTTCAGCCTTGGAGAACCTGATTTCAATTCTCCTGAATGCGCATCAAAGGCAGCAATAGATGCTATCAACCGCGGCGAATCACACTACACGCTCAACTCCGGAATAATTGAACTCCGCAAGGAAGTCTGCAACTACTATCAGAGGCGTTTTGGCCTTGAATACGCCCCTGATGAAGTCCTGGTGGCTCCCGGTGCTAAACCTCTGCTTTACGGAGCGCTACAGATGCTTGTTGACCCCGGCGATGAGGTACTCCTTTTCTCCCCCGCATGGGTCAGCTATGTTGAGCAGGTACATCTCGCCGGAGGTAAAGATGTCATAGTAGATACACTCAAGACAGACCTTATCCCTACAAAGGAAGCCATTGATGCTGTCCTGAGCGATAAGACAGTTGGCATGATAATAAATTCGCCATCAAATCCCTCAGGCGCCATCTATAACGAAGAGACGCTGAAAATGATCGCCGATTTTGCAAGGGAAAAAGACCTCTGGATCATATTCGACGAGATATACGAGAGGCTGGTCTACGCCCCGGCAAAACATGTGAACATTCTTAACGTAGCACCGGATTTAAGAGATAAGGTCATAATCATAAACGGAGCAAGCAAGGCCTATGCTATGACCGGCTGGCGTATCGGCTACGCGCTTGCACCGAAACCTCTCATCTCCAAGATGAACACTTTGCAGACACACCTCACTTCCAATGCATCATCGATAGCACAGTGGGCAGCATGGGGAGCAGTAAAAGACGCCGACCCGGATGTTGAAATGATGCGCAAAGCTTTCGAGGAACGCCGCGGAGTCATCTTAGGCCTTGTGAGAGATATGCCTTATGTTAAGGTCAGAGACCCCGAGGGTGCCTTCTACATCTTCATAGACGTAAGAGAGAGCCCGATCCCGGACGACATCAAGTTCTGCGAAAAACTCCTGGAGGAAAAATTTGTTGCGGCAGTTCCCGGCGCAGCATTCTTCGCCCCCGGATTTGTAAGATTCTCCTATGCGTGCTCGATGGATAATATCCGCGAGGGGATGCAGCG
>JAAYHA010000249.1 GCA_012727545.1 Synergistaceae bacterium
GGCTGGTCATTGATCCACACAGAGATCATCCTGAAGGTGTAGTTTTCCCTTGCAAGGAGTTTCTCGACTGTGAGACCTTCTTCCCACTCTGACTGGTTCCCGTTTACTATTATCATTTTTGCGTCTTTCCTATGCACCCTCGAACTCATCTTCCGGCTTGAGGTGTTTCTCAAGGAGAGCCACAACTTCCGGATAGTCTATGCCAAGACGTTTTACTGTCTTCAGTGTCGGGATGCCGTTCTTGTTCCAGCCGCGGCGCTTATAGACAGCGGCCTTGAGCTGTTCCCACTGTGCGCGGCGGTGCTTCTGGAGAAGGGTGATCTTTTCTTTTACCGATTTGCCTTCGATCTCCTCGCCGAATTCCTTCAGCTTGGCGTCAAAGTAGTCGGCCCTTGCCATCCACTCGTCTTCCCATACAGGGCCGAGTCCGCGATCAGGAGCTTCATGGAACTTGGAAGTACCCTTGCCCATGCGAAGGTTAAAGATACGCTCGAAGTTGTACACCTTTTCAGACTGAAGGATCATTCCGTCCCTGTCGAGCGGCTTGCCTGTAATGGCGGTGTATATGCTGAGATAATTATTGAGATGCTCAGGTACTCTCGCAGCTTCTATACCCTTATATTTGATGCTGTTGTCGATCGGTTCAATGTCGTTCCAGGGGAGCTTGCAGAGACCATGGAGAGAGAACCAAAGGCGGAAGTTCGGGAAGAAGTAAAGGGCTTCTGCCTTGTCCTCGTATGTCGGAAGCTGCTTGTTGACCATGTCCATGAAGATCAGCCATGCTTCGTCATGCTGAGGCCCTTTCAACGTAAGGAAGTATCCGCCCCACTGTGCCATGGATTCCTGGCACCTGTACTCGGAAGCCTCAAGACCCTGGCATACCATGCCGATCTTTTTCATTGTTTCGAGATCTGCGCCGTAGTTCTTTGCGTAGTATTCGCGAGCGGCTTCTATACCCCAGCCTGTGGCTACTGCGAAACTGTCTTTTCCTTCAGCCATCCGGTGGATCAGTTCCATAAGATCCTTCTTGTTGCCGAAAGTCAGTTCAAGACCATTAGTGTTTTCTTTGTTGATGAGTCCCAGTTCATAGCATTCACAAGCCCAGGCCATCGTGGTCCCGAGTGAGATCGTGTCAAGACCGTAATGGTCAGCGTAGAAATTGGCTTCTATCGTCCAGTGAGGATCGAATACCCCGACGTTGGAGCCAAGTCCGGCAGCTGTCTCATATTCGGGTCCGTCTACGACAACTTCTTTCCCCTTCCAGGGACCGGTCTGAAGCGGGAAGTGGTCTACAGCCTTTGCGCATGCCAGTGAGCATCCGTACCAGCATCCGTCCGCGGTTCCCTGGCTGAAGAGCTTGATGTACTCATGTGAACTGATGTTGTCTATGTCTTTATGGCTTCCGTACTTGTAGTTGTTTACTGGGAGCAGTTCATAGTCGTCCATGATCTCGGTAAGGTGTGCTGTACCGGCGGCACGCATCTTGCACTGGTCGTTGTCATGGTCGTGAATGCGTTTGTGGAGGCTTACTCCGGCCTTCATGATCGTTTCAACGTCAACGGGATCATTTTCTATTCCGGTGAACTTTGTGCGTTTTACGACAATTGCAGTAACATTCTTGTCGCAAAGGACAGTCCCGCCGCCGCCGCGACCAGCCTGCTTCAGTCTTACTGCTTTTCTGCGGACATCATAGAAGCTGAAATTGAGTCCTACTATATAGCTGGTCCTTGCGGCCATTCCTGTAGAAATTACTGATATCGTACGTTTGTCCTGCTCGTCTTTGGCGAAATAGTCATGGAGTTCTTCTGAGATGTAGTATGCATTGTTTTCTTCGATTGTCGACTCAAACACCTGGACTTTGAAATTATCTCCGTCGATAAACACAACGACAGGCCTGTCAGCCTTTCCCTGGATCTCAAGAGCATCAAAGCCCGAGAACTTCAGGAAGGGGCCAAAATAGCCGCCGGCGTTGCTGTTATATGTCTGTTTTGTCGCGGGGGAAAGAAATACAGTATATGACTTTCCGGTCCCGGGATACTGTGTTATCCCGCAGAACGGACCGCCTGCAACTACAAGTTCGTTTTCAGGATCGTCCCACTTGGTGTCCTCTTTTACTGCATCCCAGAGGAGCTTAAGACCGAATCCGCGTCCGCCGGTGAACTTTTCGATCATGTCCTCAGAAACGGGGCGTTTCTCAAATTTATAGTTGCCGTCTTTATTTCCAAGTCCGACGTATAGGGTTTCTTTTGCGTATCCGCGGTGGATCTTAGCCGGCTCGTACGACCATTCCGATAAAAGTTTCATTTCTTTCATTTCCATATTTGTCAATCCTCCTTACTTTGATTCCGGTTCCGGTGTAGTAATGAGTTCCAGCGCACCAGTCGGGCATGCCTTGGCGCAGATGCCGCAAGAAATGCATTTGAATGGCTCGGTTTGTTTTGCACCGTCAAAGAACATGCTTGCTGAAGGGCAGAAACCTACACACATAAGGCAGGATGTGCACTTGTCCTTGCGGACCTGTACGATCCCGTTTGCGTCACGTTCAAGTGCTTTTGTCGGGCAGATTTCGATGCACGCCCCGCACTGGTTGCAGACGTTGATGTTAGGATAAGTAGCTTTGTTTTCGATCTTGATCCTGGAGAGCGACGGGTTGTCTTCTTTGAACCACGCTTTGCTGCATGCGGACATGCATTCTCCGCACTGTACGCATTTTTCCGTTCTTAACTGAAGTACTTTCACACAAAATCCCTCCTGATTATATTATTACTGTCTATCTGAGACCAACAATCATTAGAAGAGACTGCTAGCCTTCCCCAATATCAAAATTTTAACATATATTTCATAATGTTGTGCAGAATTTCACTATTTTTATAACGCAACTATAGTTTTTGCTCACTTCTGTTCACAAAAAAACAGGGGATAATAAGGCAGTAGGTTATCGGAAAATTGTTGTCAGGCCTTGATGTTCGTTGATTTAGCAAAAATTTAATATTTAAGATGTAAGACGAAACGTAATTTTTATGATTTTGACCTGTTCTCAATGATAAGTTCATTTAAATAAACTTGGTCCACCGACCGCCGGTTTGTAAAACTGCATGCCAAAAGTTCTTCGATAATAGTTATTTTCCTGGCTTCTTGTTTGCTCATTTTTATTTTCATCCTCTCATTTTATCTCTATACGAGGGGATGACATTTTCCCTGACGAGTTGTGACATGACAATATCGCTGATCAACAACAAAAAATAAATACCTTCTTGCCAAAGATCGAACTTACTGATAAAATCCACTGCGTTGCAAGGTTATTAAGTCGATCTTAATATCAGAGGTCGGGGTGGCGGAACTGGTAGACGCGCTGGATTCAGGATCCAGTGGGCTAACGCCCATAGGGGTTCAATTCCCCTCCTCGACACCAATCAAATCAAAAACAGGCGACACCTGTCTATTGACAGTTGTCGCTTTTTTGCTATAATACCCATTTGTACGATTGTACATTCTTACCAAATATTCCATTCAGGGAGGTTGCTCCCATGCAGGTAATGACTCCATCTGGCAAGGCTTTTGAGCAGCGCAAGGTTTTTGGAAAGGAAAAAAATCTAATCGCTCTACCGGATCTTGTTGAAGTCCAGCGCAATTCATATCAGTGGTTTTTTCAGTCTGATACTGATCCTGACGCTAGGAATTCACAAGGTCTGCAGGAACTTTTCGATGAGGTTTTTCCCATCGAAAGTTACGACGGTTCATTTGCCCTTGAATTCGTAAGATACTATGTCGATCCGGTAGTTATGAGTCTGGATGAGGCGCGCAGCAGGGACCTTACATGGTCGAGACCTCTGCGTGCGACGATTCGGCTGGCTAACAGGAAGACACGCGAGATCAAGGAAGAGGAAATCTACCTCGGTGATTTCCCCGCAATGACAGAAAGAGGAACATTCATAATCAACGGCACTGAGCGTGTCGTTGTTAATCAACTTGCAAGATCTGCAGGTGTTTATTTAAGCGCTGAACTTGGTATTCCGGGGCAGGAATCATTTTTGGCAAAACTGATTCCGGATCGCGGAGCGTGGATCGAATTTGACCTTGCTCCGGGAGAGGTACTTTCGGTAAAGATCGACAACAGGAAAAAAATACCTGTCACTTTGATGTTGAGAGCTTTCGGCATCCAGACAACGGATGAGCTTCTTGCTCTCTTTGGAGCGAAAGAAGTTGAAAGAGATCTTGTTGAAGATGAAGTAAAAGGCATGCTCCTGGCAGAAGCTATTGTTTCCGGTGAGGGCGATGGCGCAATTGCCATCCCTAAGAATAAAAGGCTTACTAAAGAGGATCTTGAAGCACTTTGGGAGAGCGGCCGGACGAAAATATGGGTATGGGATGTTGATCCAGCCATATCTGCCACCATAGAAAGAGACAACACGGCCACGCCGGATGCGGCAATGCTTGAACTCTTCCGTAAACTTAGGCCAAACGAACCGGCCCGTATGGAAAATGCGAGAGAGTACATAAACAGCATTTTCTTCGATCCCCGCAGATATAATCTGGGCAGGGTCGGAAGATATAAGATCAACAGAAGGCTGAACCTTGACATTCCAAGCACGGAACGCCTTCTTACAGTTGAGGACATTGTATCGATAATAAAAGGGTTGATAAGGCTCCGCGAAGGAAACGAACATATGGACGACATCGACCATCTCGGAAACAGAAGGGTCCGTGCCGTTGGAGAGCTTCTCCAAAATCAGGTGCGTATTGGCCTTCTGAGAATGGAAAGGATCGCAAGGGAACGTATGACAACGACCCCTGATCTTGCTACAGCGATGGCCAAGGACCTTATCAATGTCAGGCCCATATCCGCTGCACTGCGGGAATTTTTTGGTTCCGGCCAGCTTTCACAGTTTATGGATCAGACCAACCCGCTTGCTGAGCTTACTCACCGTCGTCGTCTTTCGGCTCTCGGGCCCGGAGGCCTGAGCAGAGAAAGAGCAGGATTTGAAGCTCGTGACGTTCACCATACCCACTATGGAAGGGTCTGTCCGATAGAAACTCCTGAAGGTCCTAATATTGGACTGGTAACTTCTCTTGCGACTTTTGCAAGGATCAATGAATATGGTTTCCTTGTATGCCCGAGGAGAAAAGTAGTGAACGGAATGCTTACCGACGAGATAGTATACCTTTCCGCGGATGACGAAGACGAGTACTATGTCGGACGTGCTGATACTCCTATCTCTGAAGAAGGACACGTCCTGCCAACAGACGGCGGTACAGGCATATATGTCAGGCACCACGACAACACGATAGAGATCCTGCCTGAGCAGCTGCAGTATATGGACATATCTCCTAAGCAGATCGTTTCCATCTCAACTGCACTGATCCCATTCCTTGAACATGACGACGCCAACAGGGCGTTGATGGGATCCAACATGCAGAGACAGGCAGTTCCTCTTGTTTTCCCCGATTCACCTATAGTTGGCACAGGCATTGAGCACCGTATTGCGAAGGACTCTGGGTCATGCTCTGTATCAAAAAGGGCGGGCACGGTCACGTATGTAGATTCCGACCGTATAGAGATAACGACAGAAGACAATGACAAAGACATCTATTCGATGCCCAAATTCAGGCGCTCTAACCAGGGTACCATTATCCACCAGAAGCCCATCGTTACGAATGGTCAGCAGATAGATGCCGGCGAGGTCATAGCTGACGGTCAGGCATGCTATGGAGGAGAACTGGCTCTGGGAAGAAATGTTCTGGTAGCTTTTGTTTCATGGGAGGGCTACAACTTTGAAGATGCCATACTCCTCAGTCAGAAATTGGTAAAAGAGGATTTTTACACCTCTATACATATAGAAGAGTATGAAGTCGAATCACGTGATACTAAACTTGGTCCTGAAGAAATTTCAAGAGACATCCCCAACGTCGGAGAAGACGCGCTTAAAAATCTTGACGAAGACGGTATCGTCAGAATAGGCGCGGAAGTCAAGGCAGGAGACATCCTTGTAGGTAAAGTAACGCCCAAGGGCGAATCAGACCAGTCTCCCGAAGAAAAACTTTTAAGAGCGATATTCGGAGAAAAGGCACGCGAAGTTCGCGATACCTGCTTGAGGGTCCCCCACGGCGAAGGCGGAAAAGTAGTAGAGATAAAGAGGCTCTCAAGGGATAAGAACAGCGAAGACATGAGCCCGGGTGTCAATGAGGTCGTTAAGGTCTATGTAGCTCAGTTCCGTAAGATCACCGAAGGTGACAAGATGGCAGGACGCCACGGAAACAAGGGGGTAGTTTCAAGGATAATGGCTGAGGAAGACATGCCTTATCTTTCAGACGGTACGCCTGTTGACGTTGTCCTCAACCCACTGGGAGTTCCGAGCCGAATGAACCTCGGACAGGTGCTCGAGACAGTAATGGGCTTTGTCGCAATGCAGAATGGCTGGAAGGTCGTTACTCCCGTCTTTGAATCCGCTACGGCAGAAGATCTTATGCCTTACGTTAAAGAGATCCAGAGCACAAAATATCCCGAGATGAGAGATGACTGCAAGATCACACTTTTTGACGGCAGAACAGGTGAGCCGATGGCCAACAAGGTCGCAGTAGGAGTTATGTACATGCTCAAACTGATACATCTTGTTGACGACAAGATCCATGCGCGTTCTATAGGGCCGTACAGCCTGATCACACAGCAGCCATTGGGAGGAAAGACCCAGTTCGGAGGCCAGAGGTTTGGTGAAATGGAAGTCTGGGCTCTTGAAGGATATGGAGCCGCACACATGCTCCAGGAAATGCTTACGGTAAAATCCGACGACATCAGAGGTAGGCTTAAGACCTACGAACGAATCGTCAAAGGCGAAAATCTTGCCAAGCCGGGCGTTCCGGAAAGCTTCAGGGTCCTTATCAAAGAACTTCAGGGACTTGGACTGGACGTTGAGATCAAATACTCAGACGGTTCATTCGGAGAACTTGTGCTCTCTGAAGAAGATGATGACAACGGCAGGGAATCCAGACGCCATGTCTCATTCAAGCCTGATTCTACAGTGGACAGCCTGGAGGAAGATTTTGGTTTGAGCCGTCCATCGAAGTCATTGTCAGATAAGGATCTTTTCCATGAGCATGCGGCCGAATACAGCTCCATAGAGCTGCATGAGACAGATGCAGAAAAAGAAGCAGAAGTGCTTAGGGATGGAGATACGGATCTCTTTAGTGATGTTGCTCCTAAAAAGATCGACCAGGGGGATGATATCTAATGGCTAACTTAAATCGCGAAATCGCCGGAGTAAGGACAAAACTATCCTCTCCCGGAAGGATCAGGGAGCTTTCGAGCGGTGAAGTGAAAAAGCCGGAGACCATCAATTACAGGACTCTTCGTCCGGAAAAAGACGGACTTTTCTGTGAACGGATATTTGGTCCTACCCGCAGTTACGAATGTGCCTGCGGAAAATATAAAAGAAGCGGGCCCAAGTTCAGGGGAGTTGTCTGTGACCGTTGTGGAGTAGAGGTCACAGATAACCGTGTGCGCAGAGAGAGAATGGGGCACATTGAACTTGCAGCACCTGTAGTGCATATTTGGTATCTTAGAGGCATACCAAGCAGGCTCAGCCTGTTGCTTGGAGCTTCTACCAAAGAGCTCGAGAAAGTTGTCTATTTTGCTCCCACCCGCCGCAGGGAGAAGGTCTACAAGGTCGTAAGCGAAGGCCGAAGAATTGACCTTGCCCGCAGAGGCAAGCTTATATCTGCCTCTGAAGAGCGTATCCACCGCTTCTACGATCCCAAATTTAAAGCAGAAGAAGCTTTCAGAATAACAAAGGTAGAGGAAATAAATGTTGACGAGGGAGATGTTATAACCGCATCCCAGGTCAACCGTGTCCTGAGTGAATACGGAGACGAGCTCTTCAAAGCAGAGCCTGCCTACCGTATGTTCAGAGAGGGCGATGAACAGGTTTCCAATGCCATAATTGCTGAATCAAAGATCAAGGCGATGAAAGATGCTGACAGTGAACTTAAGTTTGAAAGGGCGGTCCTGAACAACCAGGATGCCTTCATAGTTACCTCTGTTGTTCATCTGCCTTTTGTAAAGAATGATGTTATTTCCGAAAGTGAGTACAAGATATACAACCAAAAGTACCCAAAACGTTTCCAGACGGTAGAAGAGACAGAGACCCTGGAAGATCCTTGCTATATAGTTATTAATGGCGGGGAATCCCCATTCGAAAGGGCCGACATAATCCTCGAGAGGGAGGAGACTATCTGTGCAGCCTATGACAAGACGTTCGAAGCAGGGATCGGAGCAGAAGGTGTTTACACGCTTCTTGAACAGATGGATATCGATCTCCTTGTCTCCTCACTCAGAGAAGATATCGCAGAGTGCTCAGGCCAAAAGAAACGAAAACTGGTAAAGAGGCTGCAGGTTGCTGAAGATTTCAGGAAGAGCGACAGCAAACCGGAATGGATGGTTCTCTCTGTCCTGCCGGTGATCCCACCTGATCTTCGCCCGATGGTGCAGCTGGACGGAGGACGTTTTGCAACGTCTGACCTAAATGATCTTTATCGCAGGGTCATCAACAGGAATAACCGTCTTCGCAAGCTTCAGGAACTAAAAGCGCCTGAAATCATCGTGCGCAACGAAAAGAGGATGCTGCAGGAATCCGTTGACGCCCTGATAGACAACGGACGCAGAGGCAAAGCAGTTCTTGGTGCAGGCAACAGGCCTTTAAAGAGCCTCACAGACCTGCTAAGAGGTAAAAAAGGACGTTTCCGCCAGAACCTGCTCGGCAAAAGGGTGGACTATTCAGGACGTTCTGTCATAGTAATAGGACCAAGCCTGAAGTTATACCAGTGCGGCCTTCCCAAACAGATGGCCCTTGAGCTTTTCAAGCCCTTTGTTATGCATAAGCTTGTTGAAAGCGGTCTAACACCCAACGTAAAGAGTGCAAGACGATTTATAGAAAGAGGCAGAGACGAAGTTTGGGGAATACTGGAAGGTATAATCAAAGACCATCCTGTTATGCTCAACCGAGCTCCTACCCTTCACAGACTAGGGATACAGGCGTTTGAGCCTGTCCTCATAGAAGGAAAGGCAATAAGGCTGCATCCTCTGGTTTGTACCGCTTTTAACGCAGACTTTGACGGAGACCAGATGGCTGTTCACGTGCCTCTTTCGCTGGAGGCTCAGACTGAGGCAAGAGTGCTTATGCTTTCTTCAAACAACCTTCTCTCTCCTGCCAGCGGAAAACCTGTAGTCATACCGACACAGGACATAATCCTTGGTGTCTTCTTCCTGACCAGCATGAGAAACGGACTTAAGGGAGAGGGGCTACACTTCTCTGATGTTGAGGATGTTATGTCAGCTCTTGATCATTCAATTGTCAACGTAAACTCGAAGATCAGACTGAAAGCTGACCCTGCATGGAAATGCGATACAGTTGACGAAAAGTGGGTAGAGACATCACCGGGCCGAGTGCTCTTTAACTCAGCACTGCATCCGGATCTGAGATATATTAACAAAACGATAAACAAAAAAGAGATGGGCTCGCTTTTGGATACGGCGTACGATAAGGTAGGGCAGACCGCGATGGTCGAGATGCTCGACGAGATAAAGACGCTGGGGTATCGCTGGTCAACATACAGCGGAATAAGCCTAGGGGTCGGCGACGTAGTTGTGCCACCGGAGAAGAAAGAGATCCTGGACATAACGCTTCAGCAGGAAGAGGACCTTACATCGCAGTACGAGATGGGTATCCTTACCGAAGACGAGTACATGAGACAGAAGGATATACTCTGGTCTGACGCCGGACGTCGGATCGCTGACAAGATCATGGACAGCATGGACGAGACGAACCCGCTCAGAATAATGGTTAACTCTGGTGCCCGAGGTTCACGTGGACAGGTAGCCCAGATGGCAGGTATACGCGGACTTATGGCAGATCCTTCGGGACGTATAATTCGCTATCCTATCGTGGCCAACTTCAAAGAAGGCCTCAACACACTGGAATACTTTATATCGACCCACGGAGCAAGAAAAGGACTTGCTGACACAGCTCTGCGTACGGCAAAGTCAGGCTATCTTACGAGACGCCTGGTTGACGTTGCCCAGGACCTGATAATAATGGAAGAAGACTGCGGTACTGAGTTTGGCGTCGAAATACGTCCTCTCCTTCAGCAGGATGGTAAGGCTACTATCTCCATGTCAGAGAGACTCACAGGAAGGACCAGCCTCAGGGATCTTCCGCATCCGGTGACAGGTGAACCTTTGCTTGTCAGGGATGAAGAGATATCAGCTGAAAAGGCAGAGTACATGGAGTCTATAGGTATTACTTCAGTCTGGGTACGCAGCCCTCTTACATGCGGCTTAAGGCACGGTATATGCAGAGCATGTTACGGCCGTGATCTTGGAACAAGGAAAAGGGTCGCTATAGGAGAATCGGTCGGAGTCGTCGCGGCTCAGTCTATAGGTGAACCCGGTACACAGCTAACGATGAGGACCTTCCATACAGGAGGAGTACGCCAGTTTACAGGAGAAGATATTACTCAGGGTCTTCCAAGGATCGAACAGCTTTTCGAAGTTCGCAGACCGAAAAAAGTCGCCATCCTTGCTGAAGTCGGGGGAACCCTGCTTGAGATCAGGGAAATGGACGGAAAGAAAAAACTGATCATTGGTGTAGTCAGGGAAGACGGATCTGAGGAAAGGATATCTTATAATATCCCGGCATCACAGAATCTGCTTTCAGGAATAGAAGAAGGATGCACCATATCAAAGGGAATGTTATTGACAGAAGGGTACATTGATCCTCAGCAACTATTGGAGGTAGAGGGTCTTGAGGCAGTGCAGCATTATCTGCTTGACGGTATCCAGGAAGTTTACCGCTCACAGGGTGTCTCGATCAATGACAAACACATTGAGACCATACTTCGCAAAGTTGCACCAGTAAACCGTGTTAGGGTACTGGAAGAAGGAGACAGTTCTTTCGTCTCAGGTGAACTGGTATGGAAGGAAGACCTTGAGGACAGTGTAAGGGTGATATCAGATCACAACCAGGCATCGCTGGACGAATCATACAACTTCCTTAGGGATTGCAAAATAATTGACGCGCCGGGAGACATTGCCAAGAAAGAAAGCGATGTCCCGGATCACATAACAAAGGCGGCACTCGGAGAGATTCTGAAACCTGGCGGAGCAGCCGGGGAACTCTTAGTCCAGGATAAGGAAGGCGAACTTCGTGTAGTCCTGGGAGACGCGAGCTTCCGAAGAACTACGGAAGGACTCGAGCTTATTAAGGAATTCAGAGCTGAAGGACAGGACGAAGTTGTTATAAAAGCCGGGACAAGACTCTCAGCAGCAGACCTTGCAAAGATCGTTTCAATGCCACCGCAGCCGATGTTGGTTAGGGATACTAATGTCCTTGATGAGAGTGAAGACGCTGCGTGGTTCGCCGCAGATGTTGAAAAGGACGGCAAAGTGATCATTCACATCGATTCGCTGGTCGACTCTCTTGCAATAAAAACATTGAGTGCAAACAACATAAGCGAGATAAAACTCTGGAAATCACCCGAGCATATCAACCTGACCGATTCGATGCATCACGTCCTGATCGAGCATTACTTCGGCAAACCGCTTACACAGGCTATCAACTCTGATGGAGAGGTCATCGAAAATATCATACACAGCATTGATGGTTCAATAGTCAGGGGAATAGTTGAAGGGTCTATATCAGGGATCGAAAGCGAAGGAAACATAATAACAAGAGAGAAAGTCATCAGACAGGTATTGACTGAGAGAGCGCTTGGTAAGGTTCTTCTTGAAAACGTAAATGACGAAAAAGGTAATATCGTCGCAGAAGCAGGTCAGGAAATTACCAGTAAGATCCTAGACAGTATTGCCTCATCAGGGGCAGATGACATAACAGTTCGTCCTAAACAGGCTCCATCGGATCACAGACAGCTGATACAGAGGATATCCTTTGTAAGGCGTCTGAGAGAAGAGCCTCAGTGGAGACCCGTAGTACACGGCGTTACCAAGGCGGCACTTGCGACAGACAGTTTCCTCTCAGCAGCGTCGTTCCAGCAGACCGCTCAGGTCCTTGCAGCTTCGGCGGTAAGAGGAGATGTCGATAATCTGGTCGGACTTAAGGAGAACGTAATAATAGGACTTCTGATCCCGGCTGGAACAGGCATTGAGAGGTACAGAAAAGTCGAGATCACCGAGAATGCAGAACCATCTGTTTCGGTAAAGGCTGAAACTTTAGCATTAGCTGACGAATAATTGTTCCTTAGGTAAGTAGTTTTACCTAAAAAATTATAATCAAATAAAAATTTCAGCGGAAGCAAAGGTGTTTATTGACACCAAAGGCTTCCGCTGTTAATATACTCTGGTGCGCCTTTGCACAGGAGGTGTTCGTGTGCCTTTAAACGAACTCGCTTCAACCAGAAGGATAGCGGGGGTAAACTCAGTTCTTAGGAAGCTTAAAGCCGATGAAGCAAGCAAGGTTTTTATTTCTGAGGAAGCGGATGCCCATCTGATAGCAGAAATTTTGACTGAGGCCTCAAAACGTGGAGTACCCGTGGAATGGGCAGAAACATCATTGCAATTGGGAAGGGCTTGTGCCGTGACACGAAAGACTGCGGCAGCCGCACTTCTTAAAAAGTAGAAAGATATATTAATAGGGAAGGAGGGAGCTATTTGCCAACAATAAGCCAACTTATACGTAACGGCAGAGAGGACAAGAGGCGTAGTATGAGCGCGCCTGCACTTCAGGAAAACCCACAGCGTCGCGGAGTTTGTAC
>JAAYHA010000250.1 GCA_012727545.1 Synergistaceae bacterium
ATTTACAAAAATTACGGTTATGTTTTCTGACCGGTTGGCAGCATGTACGATCTCGGCCATTCCTATCGAAGCAAGATCTCCATCTCCCTGATATGTGAAAATCAGCCTGTCCGGCCTTATCCGCTTGAAGCCTGTCGCCACTGCAGGAGCCCTGCCGTGCGGAGCTTCAATAAAATCTGTATCTATGTACCCGTACATAAGTGCGGCACATCCTACAGGGGCTACTCCGGTCGTTATATCCTGTATATCAAGTTCGTCCAGAGTCTCGCATAACATCCTGTGGATTATCCCGTGAGTACAGCCGGGGCAATAATGTGAGTGAACTCCTTCTATCCAGCTTTTAGGTCTCTGATAAACGATTTTTTCTGCCACTTTCAGTCCCCTCCTTTTCAGGAGAGTTCCGCAAAGATCTTGCGGCACTCTTCTTCTATTTCCTCTACTCCCGGACACATACCGCCTGAACGTCCGTAAAAACTCACCGGAACATTGTATTTGACTCCCCTGCTGACATCTTTTGTCATCTGTCCCCAGTTCATTTCGACATCAAGGATATGTTTGCAGGTCGGGATGAGTGTTTCGAAATCTTTGTACGGGAACGGACTTACCAGGAGCGGCCTGATGAGTCCGACTTTGTGACCCTCGGCCCGGAGGCTGTCGACTGCAGATCTGGCTATCCTTCCGACTGTTCCAAAAGCTGAAATAACTACGTCGGCATCATCCGTAAGATATTTTTCACAGGCAGTTTCATTCTTTTCTATTTCGTGCCACTTTGCTTCAAGTTTCCTGTTGTGTTCTTCAAGTTCGTCCGGATCAAGGAAGAGGCTTCTGATGATGTTCCTTTTACCGCCTCTTTCCCGCATGTATCCGCAGGCCCATTTTTCAGGATGGGAAAGGTTCTTGCCATGACCTTCAGGTATCTCCACAGCTTCCATTATCTGGCCGATGACTCCGTCGCAAAGGACCATTACCGGCGTTCTGTATATCTGCGCAAGGTCAAAGGCTTTCTGCACCATGTTGACTGTTTCCTGCAAAGATCCGGGGGCCAGAACTATCAGATTAAAATCTCCGTGGCCTATGCCGCATGTCGCCTGATTGTAGTCTGACTGAGATGGGAGTATGCCGCCCAATCCCGGACCTGCCCTGACTACGTTGACCACTACGACAGGTACTTCCTGCCCTGCAATGTAACTCAACGTCTCAGACATAAGAGAAATGCCGGGGCTCGAGGAACTTGTCATGACCCTTTCTCCGGTAGCTCCTCCGCCAAGGATCATATTTGACGCCGCAACTTCGCTTTCTGCCTGGAGATAGACGCCGCCAACCTCAAAAAGCCGCTTTGACATGTACTCCGGGATCTCGTTCTGGGGGGTTATCGGATAACCGTAGAAATACTTGCAGCCAGCCTGAACAGCAGCCTCAGCGATCGCCTCAGTACCTTTCATCAAAGTTTTTGCCATTTTGATCACCCCTTCTCACATCATTCTTCACGAAAGACCTTGATAACTGCATCAGGGCAGCGCATAGCGCACATTCCACAGCCTATACAGTCTTCAGG
>JAAYHA010000251.1 GCA_012727545.1 Synergistaceae bacterium
AATCCGGCTATGACAACGATGAAAGCCGGGATACGGATCTCGTCGGGTATGAATTTCCGTATCATTGATATCATGACATTGGAGCCCATGAGCACTGCCATAGCGGCAAGTCCCATCCCGAAACCGTTTGAAGCGCTTGTGGTGACCGCCAGGGTGGGACATAGACCGAGCACAAGCACAAAGGTCGGGTTCTCTGTCAGAATTCCGTTTTTAAGCAATCTGAGAGGACTCATCATCACTTATTCCCCTCCCCTTTCAGGTTTTTTGACCAGTATTCAAGAGCTGTATTTACGCCATCAGCCACCGCGCTTGAAGTTATTGTGGCTCCGGATATCGCCTGGACCTCGTTTTCCGCAGTCGGAGCGCTCTTTGTTATTACGATCCTGTCAACGTTCTTTTGTTCAAACTGGTCGGAGAAGGCAGGGTCGGCAGCTTTTGCACCAAGTCCGGGAGTCTCCGTATGGCTGAGGATCTTTATGTCGATCAGTTTGCCTTCGTCGTCGATCCCGACCACCATCTCTATAAGACCGCCGTATCCTTTTGGAGTCACTGTCAAGTTGTATCCTACAGTCTCTCCGTTGACGGAGCCTTTGTTTACTTCCTTGATGACGCTGTGATCCTGCGGGCAATCAACTTCCTCAAAATCAGAGGCTTCCGGAAGTGTTTCTGCCAGTGCCGCCATTTTTTCCTTTTCCTTTGCAGAGCTGATAGGTTCGAGTGTCATCGTGTAGACTCCGCCAAGAATAAGTCCTGTAACCGCCGTTATGACGAAGAGCACAGCTGCGAGCTTAAGTATCTTAGCCATGCTTCTTCACCTCCCCGAATATGCGGGGTCGTGCAAATTTATCTATAAGCGGAACAGTCAGGTTCATTATAAGTATTGAGTAAGAGACACCTTCAGGGTATCCTCCGAAGACCCTTATGAGCGTGGTAAGAAGCCCGCATCCGAAGGCGAAGATCACCTGCCCCTTTTTTGTCATCGGGGATGTCGTGTAGTCTGTAGCCATGAAGATGGCTCCCAGGAAAAGACCTCCAGTAATAACTTCATACAATGGTCCTGCCGGTCTTCCGAGAGCAGCTGTCAAAGCAGCCACTGTACCGATATAGACCACCGGGATATGCCAGTTGATGATGCCTTTATAAAGCAGTATTGCGAAACCGATCAGAAGGGCTGCTGCAGAAGTCTCTCCGATGCATCCTCCTATGTTGCCGATAAACACATCGTATATTCCCGGCAGATCGGCTATAGAGCCCTCTTTTATCATTGCAAGAGGTGTTGCTCCGGAAACACCGTCAACAGTCCACGATGTCATTGAGACCGGCCAGCTGGATACCATAAAGGCCCTGCCTGCAAGTGCGGGGTTTACGATGTTGCAGCCGATCCCTCCGAAGAACTGTTTTACGACGATTATTGCAAAGACGCTTCCAACTGCCGCCATCCAGAAAGGAATGGAAGGAGGGAGGTTATAAGCGAGGAGAAGGCCTGTAACAGCAGCGGAAAGATCTCCTACCGTGACGGTCTGTTTTGCCAGTCTCTGCCAGAT
>JAAYHA010000252.1 GCA_012727545.1 Synergistaceae bacterium
ACCGGGGCTATGAGTATCAGGAAGGGGGATGCAAGAGCAATGTACATTCCTCCCGAGAACATTACTATGCTCAAAAGTATCCACGACAACCATTCAAAAATAATTTTCGATTTCACTTTCCGACCCCCACAAAGACAATAAAAAAAGAGAGAGCCCTGCGGCCCTCTCCCAATTATACAGCACAGACTCAGTTTTTAATCTGATGTAAAAGGCAAAAGCGCAATTATTCTTGCCCTCTTTATAGCCCTTGTGAGCTGGCGCTGGTGCTTGGCACAAGTACCGGTAACTCTTCTTGGCACTATCTTGCCGCGTTCTGTAATATATTTTTTAAGTTTTTCCACTTCTTTGTAATCTACATGCTCAATTTTATCTACACAGAAATGACAAACCTTTGGCCGACGCTTACGGCGTTTGCGGTTAAAATTTGAACTGTTTTCCATCAAAGACTCAACCCCTTCCTAGAATGGTATCTGTACATCTCCAGGTCCTTCGGTCCCGCCCATTTCAGAAAAATCAAGGGGGAATTCATCTTCAAATCCTTCTTCTTCCCTCAAGCTTCCCATATCACCGCCGGAGACCGCATCAGAATGCGTTCTGGCGCTTCCGGGATTCTGTTCAGAGTGAGAAATGGATACTGAAGACCCCTCATCTTCCCTGCGGCCTGAACCGAGGAGAACTATATTCTCAGCGACTACTTCCGTCACCCATCGGTGCTGTCCTGTCTTCGGGTCGTCGAAATCACGGACGCTTATGCGCCCATCGACTAAAACAGGACGCCCCTTTTTGAGGTAGCGTTCGCATATATCTGCCGTAAAACCCCAGGCAGAAACATTTACGAAGTCAGTGTGGCTCTGCAGCTCTCCAGTCGCCTTGTTTTTCCACTGGCGGCCTATCGCAACAGTTATCCTTGCTACCTTCTGCTTATTCGGAGTAAATCTCACGTCAGGATCTCTTGCCAGGTTACCCATAATGATAACCTTGTTGTATCCGCGAGCCATGACGTTTACTTCTCCTCCAGGTTAACGACCATCTGACGTATAACCTGGGGTTTCAGGCTAAGGAGACGTTCCATTTCCTTGACCTGTGCGGGGTCGAGCTTAAACGTATACAGAACGTAAAAACCCTCGAGCTGTTTTTCAATGTGGTAGGCAAAACGCTTTTTGCCCCAAAGATCCACCTTTTCCAACTCTGCTCCCAAACCGCGCACGACCTCGGCAATATCTTCTGATACCATTTTATGGTCTTCAAGATCTGCCTGAAGAATCACAACCATTTCGTAAGATCGCACGTACTTCACCTCCTCCCTTTGGACTCTGGTCTCTTTTCAAGAAAGAGACAGGGACATACAATCAAGTACTATAACACCGAAGTTTGACTAGTGCAAGACATCGTTTGAAGTTATCTCTATCTTATAGATTACTTCGCCGGAGAGGACCAGGTTGAACTGTTCCCTCGCAAGTCTGGCAATACCCTCCGGGGTGCTGTAGTATTCAATTTTCTGTTTGAGCTCCTGTGATTTTCTCTCCTCAGCAACAAGTTCCTCCATTCTTTTATCCAGGGTACCAGAAAGGACATCTATCCTTTCAAGCTCCTTGAAGAAAGAAGTAAGGAGAACTGCTATAAGAAATGTCACTGCGGCGGCAAATATGATCCACCGCAACCTGGGAGCTTTCATAATCTGTCAGCCAGTAAACTTTCAGCTCTTGCTACATCTTTTCAGGAGCAGAAACTCCAAGCAGTCCAAGCACATTTTTAAGTGTTATCTTTGCAGCCTCCATAAGCAGGATCCGTGTTTTCATAACAGGCTCATCAACACCCAGGATCCGCTGGCTGTTATAGAACGAATGAAATGCTTCCGCAAGCTCGGTTGCATAGTATGCGATCCTGTGCGGTGCAAACTCGTCAGCAGACTTTTCCACTTCCTCAGGAAGTCTTGAGATAGCCTTCGCAAGGTTTATCTCTGACTGGTCCGTTACCAGGGAAACGTCGAACTCCTCTATACGGGGCAACGCTACCCCTCT
>JAAYHA010000024.1 GCA_012727545.1 Synergistaceae bacterium
GGTCTGAACTGGTTTGATTCTTATCAGGTGTACTTTATAATGTTCAGTGCAAGTGACCGCAAATAACTTTATTGTCTTTCGCATTATTTATTTAGGAATAGTAATGATCATATATTTTCATCAGCCGCCGGGAGGGGTTCTCCTTGAAAGAAAAGATCCAGAATGCTATGCGCAATATACCATCAATGGACAGGATGCTTTTAATGCCCTGGACCAAGAAATATGAAGCTGAGATAGGCCGTGATTCAGTTAAATCGATCATTTCAGGAGTGCTTGACGACCAAAGGGAGAAAATACTCAAAGATCCTGAAGTGCCCTTTGACACAGAAAAGATAGCATCCGAAGCAGAGAAGAGGGTGAAAGCAAGAGCGCATAAAAGCCTTAGGCCTGTTGTCAACGCCACGGGAGTGGTCCTTCATACCAACCTGGGCAGGTCCCTTCTTGCCAAAGAGGCTCTAGAGGCAGTAGTAAAAACCGCAGAGAGCTATTCCACCCTGGAATATTCTCCTGAGACGGGATCAAGGGGACACAGGAACGACCACGTAGAGTGGCTTTTGTGTCGTCTGACCGGTGCAGAGGCGGCAATAGTGGTCAACAACAACGCCGCTGCTGTCATACTTTGTCTCGGAGCCCTTGCAAAGGAAAAGGAGACAGTGATATCAAGGGGAGAACTTGTTGAGATAGGCGGTTCTTTCAGGATACCTGAGATAATGGCTCTTTCAGGCACTAAGATGGTTGAAGTCGGTACGACCAACATGACTCACCTCAGGGACTTTGAATCAGCTCTTTCTGAGGATACCGCAATGATACTAAAAGTTCACCCGTCTAACTTCAGCGTAGAAGGGTTTACTTCATCTGTTCCACGTGAGGAACTTGCAAAACTTGCCCATGACAATGACATTATTTTTATGGAAGACCTTGGAAGCGGAATGCTTACAGAACCTCACATCAAATACGGAAAAGCAGATCCGACAGTCAGATCATGCATAGAAGCAGGCGTCGACCTGGTCACTTTTTCAGGAGACAAGCTTTTGGGGGGCCCGCAGATAGGAGCAATAGCAGGATCAGCTTGTCTGGTGGAGAAATTGAGAAAATATCCGCTTCTCAGAGCGTTGAGGGTGGACAAGATGACACTTGCCGCATTTGAGGCTACGCTGAGACTATACCTAAAAGGTGAGTCGGGGTCTATTCCTACATTCAGAATGATAAACAGGGATACCGAAGATATGAAAAAACAGGCCCGTAGGTTCAAGAGGAAGCTTTTGGCACTGCTGAGCAGGACCAGGCTTCGCTCAGTATTTCTTGATGTAGTTCCTGTAAATGACACGGTCGGGGGAGGTTCATTCCCTGGATCGGAGCTTCCTGGTTTTGCTGTATCACTTAAGCTTCCCGAGCTTGGCAGCGCCGGAAAACTTGCAGAAAAACTCAGGTCTTTTGAAATCCCGGTAATAGCAGGCGCAAGCGATGATCAAGTCTTGTTCCACGTGCGCACTCTTTCAGAAAAAGAT
Source organism: Synergistaceae bacterium (assembly GCA_012727545.1). Taxonomy (GTDB): domain Bacteria; phylum Synergistota; class Synergistia; order Synergistales; family Synergistaceae; genus Caenicola. Next base: position 1,509 of record JAAYHA010000024.1, read on the forward strand.
GAAAAATGGATAATCGAAGGATTCAAAGATATGTTCTCAATAGACCCGGGAAAGGCTGAAAGCATTGACTAACAGGGAATACCCCTTCGTTTTAGGCACAGCAGGGCATATCGATCATGGCAAGACAGCCATAGTCAGAGCGCTCTCAGGAGTGGACTGCGACCGTCTCATGGAGGAAAAAAAGAGAGGGATGACGATAGAGCTGGGGTTTGCCCCTCTTGACCTCCCCTCCGGAAATACAATAAGCATAATTGACGTTCCCGGACATGAAAAATTTATAAGGCAGATGGTTGCTGGCGCGGCAGGGATCGATGCCGTAATGCTTGTAATAGCTGCCGATGACGGAGTAATGCCTCAGACTAGGGAACATCTTGAAATACTGACTCTTCTGGGTATACAAAACGGCATAGCAGTCATAAACAAAATAGATCTCGTAGATGAAGAAATGCTTGAGTTGGCTAAGGATGAGATATATTCCCTGACTGCAGGGACTTTTCTCGAAGGGAAACCGCTGATGCCGGTCTCCGCTCTAACAGGGAAAGGCATACCCGAACTTATGTCTGAGATAGATGAAATGGTACTTTCCGCGAAGCAGAGAGAGCGGAACGGTGCATTCTTTATGCCTGTGGACAGAGCATTCCATATATCAGGTTTTGGAACTGTCCTGACAGGTACTGCGATGAAAGGATCTGTTTCAGAAGGAGACGATGTCCAGATCATGCCTTCCGGTCTGGCATCCAAGGTCAGGTCTCTGCAGGTCCACGGCGAGAATGTAGAGGCTGCGTATGCCGGACAGAGGATAGCGATCAACATTTCCGGAACATCGCTGGATAAAGTAAAAAGAGGGGATGCTCTAACTGCAGCCGACTGTTATTTGGCTTCTGACTGCATTGATGTGCTTGTAACGGTGCTGAGTTCCTTCAGCGAACCTGTGGAGCACTGGCAGAGGCTGAGGCTGCACGTTGGGACCACAGATACGATAGCAAGGATCTCGCTGCTTGACAGGGAAAGGATATTGCCTGGGGAATCTGCACCTGCCCAGTTGCTTCCTGAAGAAGAGATAACTCTCTCCCATGACGCTCATTTCATACTCAGGACATACAGTCCGCTGAGAACGATAGCGGGAGGAAGAGTCCTTCTTCCTGCGGGAGAGAGACCCAAAAGCAAAAAAGCAAAAACATCTTTGACAGAGTTTTTGAATAAAATCACTGAGAGCAAAAACGAAAAAGATAGTCTGGCGGCTCTTCTTGACTACAAAGGCATCCTGAAGGGCAAAGAAGCCCTCCTGTTGCTTGGAACGGATAAATCCCGCCTTGATGGCATTGTGTCGAGCCTTGAGGCTAAGGGCCGCTTAGCGACGATAAAAACAGGAGAGATGATTTACATTTCGTCAGAAAAACTAAGTTTTCTTAAAGCTGTGCTGGGGTCAGAGCTAAAAAAATTCCATGGCGAACATCCTGAGCGAAAAGGCATGGAAATTGAAGAAGTTTCAAAATGCATTATGTCCGGCGATGTACGTTTCGTTAAGGAATTGCTTAGGATCTTCCTCAGAGACCAGTGGCTCGTATTGGAAGGAGACAGGTACAGGCTTTTTGAATTTGAGCCATTTGATGAAGCAAAGTTTTTTTCAGAGGTCTCAAAGCTTAAGGAGCTTTTGACAGCTGCGGGATACTCGATGCCTTCGGTGGAAGAAGCGAGATCGTCTCTTGGAATATCTGAAAAAGCAATGACCAGGATAATAACCTATATGAGAGAGCGTAAGGATCTAAGCATCGTAGGGGAGGGATACCTTTTCTTTTCTGCAATTGAGGAGGACCTAAGAAAAAAGCTTGCAGAGATCGATGGTGAGATCACCCTGGCAGGGGTACGCGATATTACAAACAGCAGCAGGAAATACATCCTTCCATTGCTTGAATATTTTGACAGTAAGGGAGTTACCCGAAGGGTGGGAGACAAAAGGCTGCTTCTAAAAAGAAAAGACTGAGTTGATGTTTTAAAGTTTTTTTCTGTTATAGACTTGATTGTTTCAATTAGTAAATATTATTGAAAACTTGATATTTATCTGAATTTGCTGTACAATAGTCCGACTAAGGGTCGGAGGTGATGTGTATGGCGCAAACTTTAGATACTATTAGAGAACTAGTGCGTCTGCACAAAGGATCCCGGATTTTTTACAGGGCTGCGAATGGCCGTAGAAAAGTTGAAGAGCGAAACGGGATCATCCAGGAAACATATCCAAGTCTGTTCACTGTCTATATCGAATCTCAGCAGAGCACCGTCTCTTTCAGCTATGCGGATATTCTGACCAGAGAGGTCGAAGTACAGCTGGAATCAAGCGGGGAGAATCTTTTCTAAAATATGAAGAACATGCCCTGGCAAAAGCCAGGGCATGTTTTTTTGTGGAGACCGATTTTTGCAGAGGTGATAGTTCTGGAAGAATTATTGATCAGTCCAATAAAAATCAACGTAACTCTCAGGGTCCTTTCTAAGAGACCGGATGGTTATCATGAAATTATTTCTTTATTTTGGATGAAAAAAGGGATAGAGGGGTTGACAATTCAACCTCATGACGATGAAAATATAGGTGATATTTTAATAACTGAAGGCATGGAGATAAGCGGAGAAAATATTCTTGTCCGGACATTGAGGTGGGCAAGGTCAGAATGTTCGAACATACCTCCGCTGAAGATGCGCCTCAAAAAAGAATTTCCTACCGGCAGCGGTGTGGGTGCAGGGAGTGGCAACGCGGCGGCGTTGCTTCGCTGGCTGAACAGAAACTATGGGCTGGATATTGAAAGCAGCCAGGTTTCCGGTATCGGATCAGATATTCCTTTTCTTGCAGGAAAAGCTGATCTGGCGATAGTAAGCGGACTTGGCGAAAAGGTAGAACCTTTGACCGGAATACCTGACCTGAAATGGCTTCTGGCATTTCCGCAATGGAGATCTGATACCTCTGCCGCTTACATGGAAATTGACAGATCAAGGATCAATAATAAAACAGAACACCGCTACGGAGAATTCAGGGAAGAGATACTCGATATTTCTGAAAAATTAAGATCAAAATCCAGGATCGGCCTTCTTCATAATGATTTTCTGGAAACATTGTCAAAGAAACACTCGGAGTACCGTAGAGCTTTTAATATTGCTGAAAAGTCAGGCTCACTTGCCTGGGGGTTATCCGGCAGCGGAAGCGCACTCTTTATGATATTCAAGGACCGATCTTCTCTCAATTATGCAAAACGATTTTTAGAACGTGAAGACTGGATAATTAAAACGACGGAATTGGAGTGATGCTCAATGAGAGGGCAGAGAACAGAAAGACTTGTAAGACTGGCAGCCAAGTTTATGCTTACTCCTTCCAAACTTGTCTCCCTGACAGATCTGGCAGGCAGATTTAATGTATCAAAAACTGTTATCAGCGATGACGTTGAAGTGATCAATTCTGCAATGACGGCTGAAGGCATCGGCCAGATGCAGGTCGATCGGGGACGCAGCGGCGGTGCACGGTTCATACCTCTCTGTACAGGGGAATACAGGATAAAGTTGCTTCAGGGAATAGCGGAAACACTGGCAGACAAAGACAGGTATCTGCCGGGGGGTCTTATCTACTACAGCGATCTTATCTTTAATCCTGAAATCGCCCTTTCCCTAGGCTATGCGATGTCTTCTCTCTTCGCTGGATCCCAGCCTGATGTTGTCATGACTTCTGAAGTAAAGGGCATACCGATCGCCATGTTTGCAGCATATGCAATGGGAGTGCCTCTGGCAGTCTGCCGCTTCAGAAACAGGCCAAGCGACGGATCTGCGGTAGGCGTACATTATCCGACTGCCAACGGCGATGTCAAAACCATGTACATCGGCACAAGGCAGTTGAAAAGAGGATGCCGAGTGCTTGTTGTTGATGACTTCATGAGAGGCGGAAGTACAGCAGCGGGAATGCTTCTCATGGCGAAGCAATTTGATGCTGAGGTCGTCGGTGTAGGCATTTTTATTGCCTCAGAAGAACCTGAGTACAAAGCGGTCCCAGCCTACAGATCATTGCTGACGCTTTCCCACAGGGATGGTAAAGCGACGCTTTCTGTGACTCCGGAAAAATAAATTATAAAAATTCAATTGACGTAATTCCATTCTTGGCGTAGAATCTTACGCCGGAAGGGAGGTGACCATGTCATGGGGATCAAGATCAACCTTGATGAGTGTATAGGCTGCGGAGTATGTGCTCATCTTTGCCCGGAAGTTTTTAAGCTTGATGAAGACGAAGGAAAGGGCATGGTTATTTCTCAGGAAATTTCTGACTGTGCCAAAGAGGCTGCAGACAGCTGTCCTGTATCAGCAATAACTATCGAGTAACAAACGCGGGCCCATAGCTCAATTGGTTAGAGCTCCCGGCTCATAACCGGATGGTTTCAGGTTCGATTCCTGATGGGCCCACCATCAAAAATATCAGCCTTAAAAACGAGGCTGTCATAGTTATCAAAAGCCCTGCTAACTTAGCAGGGCTTTTGATTTTAATTGCATATATATTTTCAGGTGATCTTATAGAGGCGGTTCCTTGCCCCATTCGTAAAGGAGCATAGGGACCCCTTCTTCAATTTCAATTTTTTCTATGCCCAGTATGCCACCCCCCGGCATCTGGAAGTAGCCGGGGATCTCTGTGGGGTAAATGAGCTTTCTGGTGAGTATATCCGGTGCATCGGCATCAGTGATCTCGATCACTATTTCATTTGTATCTGGAATGGTCCCTGCATACTGCACCAAGAAGGCATTCGTTCCTACTTCCGCTGTTATCGTTGTCTGGAATCCGATAAACTTATATTCGCTTTCGGAAAGCTCTTTTGTCCATTTCTCTTCAGGATGACCTGGATCCGACGAACGTAAGAGCCATGCAAGGGAAGACGTGACCGGTTCGTAAATAAGCCCGGCAGAAAATGTGCTGGGGTCGAGATCATCCCTGTCTGACCTTATGAAAACAGCCTCAGGGATGGCAGAATACGTTTCTATGCCGTTATCATCAGTTTCTGTGTTCTGAAGTTCACTTCTGCCGGCAAAATCGATGTAGAAATGGCAGCCTTCCGGACCCTCGATCCTTGCCGTGATTGGGGCTTCTATCACCATTGTTATCCGTTCACGGTATTCCCCGCCTTTAAAAATAAAGTCCATAGGAGCTGCTTTTTCAAAGGCAGCAGCGGGGCTTGGGACATATAAAAAAATCAGGAGCAAAGTCAATATTATTCTTCTCATCATACAAGTTTAACATATCTGATATCCTCAATAAAAGAATTATGCGGTAAGAGATTGCAAAAAGTAAGAAGTTGAGGCGATCCGGGAGTTCAAAAACAATAAAAAAAGGTGTGCCCGACAAAGATCGGGCACACCTGGTAATCTTGGGAGATCTTATTTATCCAGAAGCTTTGTTATGAGTCTTGTGAATTTCTTTCCGTCTTCGACCGGCTCTCCTTCGCAAATAGCAGCGAGGCCCATCAGGACATTTGCCCACTCCGCGACGTCTGCATTTCCTTTTTCGGTCTCAGAAGCTATTTTCTTAATAAGAGGGTGTGATGGATTTACCTCAAGGACTTTCTTTTCCTCAGGCACATCCTGCCCCATGCTGCGGAAGAAGTTCCTCATCTGAGGGGATATGGGTTCTCCCTTCTGTACGAAGCAGGCAGGGGAGTCGACCAGTCTTGTCGATATTTTTACATCTTCCACTATGTTTGCGAGAGATTCCTTGAGCTTTGAGATGAATCCTGTCTTTTCAAGTTCCTCTTTTCCCTCTGCGTTCTCGAACTCGCTTCCTTCAGGCAGTGCTATGTCTTCCTGTGATACTGATACGAAGTCATATTCATTAAATTTTCTTGCATGGTTGACCCAGATCTCGTCAACAGCATCTCCCAGCAGAAGAACTTCTATGTTTTTCTTTTTTAATCCTTCGATCTTTGGTGATATCTCAAGGTTTTTGACCGGTCCGCCGGTTATGTAATAAATATTTTTCTGACCGTCTGCCATCCTCGAAACGTACTCTTCCAGAGTGGTTTTTTCACCTTTGGAGCTGTCAAGAAGGCAGAGTTTCATTATCTGTTCGCGGTTTTTAGTATCGGATATTATTCCTTCCTTGAGGACCATTCCGAATATCTGCCAGAATTTCTTATACTCGTCAGGGCGGTCTGCTTTCATTTTTTTGAGCGCATCAAGCACCTTACGCGTAATGCTGCTCTTTATCATCGCAGTCTGTCTGTCCTGCTGAAGTATTTCCCGGGAGATGTTCAGGGAAAGGTCTTCTGAATCTACAACACCTTTGATAAAACGGAGATACTCAGGGATCAGTTCTCGACAGTCGCTCATGATAAAGACACGGCGTATGTAGAGCTGTACTCCGTGCTTTCCTTCCTGGAAGAAAAGGTCGACAGGAGGACGGGAGGGTATGTAGAGCAGAGCGCGGAATTCACTGGAGCCTTCTGCTTTGTAGCTGATGCGATCCATCGGGTCTTCCCAGTCATGAGTCAGGTGGCGGTAGAATTCTTTGTACTCGTCCTCACTTACCTCATTCTCCGGCCTTGTCCACAGAGCTTTCATCGAGTTTACCGGTTCGTCCTTTACATCTTCTTTTTTTTCTTTTGATTTGTCCTCAAGGTAGATTGGGTAGGTGACAAAATCAGAATACTGTTTGATTATTCCTCTCAAAGTCCATTCTGAGAGATAATCTTTTGAGGCTTCGTTGTCCTTATCCATTTCTTTTATGTGTAGGGTTATAGTCGTGCCGTTCGATTCACGGCTTCCTTCGCTTATCGTATACGTGCCGTCTCCTTCAGACTCCCATATCCAGCTTTTGTCGGAGCCGGCTTTTTTTGTTTCGACTGTAACTTTGTCTGCTGCAATAAAACTGGAATAAAAACCCACGCCGAACTGTCCGATAAGATCGCCGTTCTTTGAAGAGGCTGCTTCCTGCATCGCTTTTACGAATTCTTTGGTTCCGCTCCTTGCAATGGTGCCAAGGTATGAGACAAGATCTTCCCGTTCCATCCCAATACCGTTATCGCTCACTGTCAGCGTCTTTGAGTCTTTGTCTGCCTCGATCCTGATCTCGCCGTCTTTTACAAGGTCAGAAAGGTCTGTGTTGCTAAGGCTTTCGATCCTCAGCTTATCCAGTGCGTCTGACGCGTTGGATATCAGTTCCCTCAAGAAAATATCCGGGTTGGAGTAAACAGAGTTGATCATCAACTCAAGTACTTGCTTTGCTTCGCTTTGGAATTCATGTTTCTCAATATTCTGTGACATTCAAAATCCTCCCTGATCTTGTTGTTTGATTTAAGAAAAGTTGTCCGGGGCAGCGATATATTGCCGCATTGTCCGCAGCCCCGGAAATATTTACATTATTTGCCGGTCTGGATCAGCGAACGCACCTTTCTGTCATTGGAGATCATTCAACATGGATAACAAGGTCATTTCCCTGATTCTCGACTTTTATCCTTGAACCGTCAGAAGCTTCACCGCTTATTATAAGGCGCGCGATCTGCGTCTCAAGCTTTTTCTGCAGATACCTTTTCAGAGGTCTTGCCCCGTAGACCGGATCATAGCCGTTTCTGGCAGCAGTGTTCAGCGCTTCCGGCTCGACTTCAAGGATGATATTCCTTTCCTTCAGCCTTTCTTCAAGATTCTTCAGCAGAAGTTTCACTATCTCTGTTATCTCTTCCATCCTCAATGGTTTGAAAAAGATAATCTCGTCGACCCTGTTCAGAAATTCCGGCCTGAACTTGCTTCTCAGTGCAGACATTACATCGGCTCTAGCGTTTTCGGAAATATCGCCCGTTGAAGCGTCCATGCCGTTGATCAGATCCTGTGCTCCGATGTTGCTTGTCATGATTATGACACAGTTTTTGAAATTAACAGTTCTCCCGTGGCTGTCGGTCGCCCGCCCGTCGTCAAGTATCTGCAGCAGTATGTTGAAAACGTCCGGATGCGCTTTTTCAATTTCGTCGAAAAGTACCACCGAATATGGATGTCTTCTTACCGCTTCGGTGAGCTGGCCTCCTTCGTCATAACCGACATATCCCGGAGGGGCTCCTACTAATCTGGAGACAGAGTGCTTTTCCATGTATTCAGACATGTCTATTCTTACGATGTTTTCCTCTGAATCAAAGAGCGATTCAGCAAGTGCCCTGGCAAGCTCTGTTTTTCCGACACCTGTGGGGCCAAGAAAAATAAAGGAGCCTATAGGTCTTTTGGGGTCCTTTATTCCCGAACGTGCTCTGAGAACAGCATCTGCTACCAGATCAACGGCTTCGTTTTGTCCTATGACCCTCCTGTGCAGCTCGGAATCCAGATGGAGAAGTTTTTCTCGCTCTCCCTCAATAAGTTTTGTCACAGGTATGCCTGTCCACTTAGCTATTATCATAGCGATCTCTTCGTCGGTGACTTCTTCCCTAAGCAAGCGGGCAGCACCTGAAGCGAGGACTTTTTCTTCGTCTTCGATCTTTTTTTCAAGGTCGGGGAGGGTGCCGTGACGCAACTGGGCGGCCTTGTTGAGGTCATACTCCCTTTCAGCCTTTTCTATTTCGTGTCTGACTTTTTCAATTTCTTCGCGCATTGACCTGACTTTTGAAATATTTTCCTTTTCTGTCTCATACTGAGCGCGGAGGGTGTTTGCCTTTTCCTTCAGATCTGCAAGGTCCTTCTGAAGAGTTTCAAGGCGGTCTTTGCTGGCCTTGTCCTTCTCATTTTTCAAAGCGGCTTCTTCGATCTCAAGCTGCATAACACGGCGCGATACATCGTCCAGTTCCGCCGGCATGGAATCGATGTCCGTCCTGATCATCGCGCATGCCTCGTCAACAAGGTCGATTGCCTTGTCCGGGAGAAACCTGTCTGAAATATAGCGGTTTGAAAGGACAGCGGCTGCTACAAGGGCATTGTCCTGTATCCTTACCCCGTGGTGGAGCTGAAAACGTTCTTTGAGTCCCCTAAGTATCGAGACAGTGTCCTCAACGTCAGGAGCCTCTACAAGAACAGGCTGGAACCTTCTTTCAAGCGCAGCGTCCTTCTCAATGTAGTTCCTGTATTCTTCCAGGGTCGTTGCTCCTATGCAGTGCAGTTCGCCGCGGGCAAGCATAGGCTTGAGCATGTTTCCTGCGTCGATAGCCCCCTCTGCTTTTCCTGTTCCAACGATTGTATGGAGTTCATCGATAAAGAGGATCACCTGCCCTTCGCTCTTTTTTACTTCATTCAGGACTGCCTTGAGCCTTTCCTCGAATTCACCCCTGTATTTTGCACCGGCAAGTAATGATCCCATATCAAGTGCAAAGATAACCCTATCTTTGAGCCCTTCAGGCACATCTCCCCTGTGTATCCTCATTGCCAGGCCTTCAACGATAGCCGTCTTGCCCACACCGGGTTCTCCTATCAGGACAGGGTTGTTTTTGGTCTTTCTGCTTAGTATCCTTATTACCCTTCTGATCTCTTCGTCTCGCCCGATCACAGGGTCAAGCTTGTTTTCTCTGGCAGCCTTCACAAGATCCCTTCCGTATTTTTCCAGGACTTCGTATGTGTCCTCCGGATTATCTGTAGTGACCCTCTGGTTGCCTCTGACCTCGCACAAAGTTTTCAAAAAGCCGTCCTTATTCAATCCAAAGGTGGCAAAGACCTTAGCCAAAGGGGAAGAAGTCCCCTCTGAAAGCATTGCTAGAAAAATATGCTCCACTGAGATGTACTCGTCCTTGAGTTTTTCAGCCTCTCCTTCCGCATTTACGATCAGTTGCGAAAGTCTCTGTGAAACGAAGATCTTGCCTGCCTCCTGGCCTGCGCCGGAAACTCTCGGTCTCTTCCTGAGGTCGATCTCTATAGCGTTTTTGATATTTTCTGCGGGCAATCCCATTCTGCCAACAAGCTTTGGAATTAGTCCGTTTTCCTGGTTTATTAGCGCAAGAGCCAGGTGTTCACTGTCGACCTCCTGGTGACCATGTTTTATAGCAATGTTCTGAGCATTGTAAAATGCTTCCTGTGATTTCTGTGTTAGTTTATTCATATTCATAATTATCCCTCCGGCAAAAACATATTAACCATTACTGACCATCCTTTGATATTATATAGGTCAAACAAAATCAAACAACAGCTGATTACAAAAACTGCGGTCGATTACAAGTAAATATTTATCAAACTAGACTATTATATAGAAAATTCGGATCTTTACTCTGATTTTGAGCAAATGTTATTGTAGTTCAAAAAAAACGCTGATATTTCAGCAAAATAGGCAATATAAAGGAAATATTTAGTCAAATGTGCTTGACAAGAGCCAGATATAAGTTTAAAGTTGCATGGTCGGAGTAGATCCGATTACAATATTTCCTGTTGGGAGGCAACACATTGAAAAGCAACGGTACAGTAAAATGGTTCAACGCAACTAAGGGTTATGGATTTATCACCACAGATGAAGGCAATGATGTCTTTGTACATTTCAGCGCCATCCAGGGCGACGGTTTCAAAACCCTTGATGAAGGTCAGAAGGTATCCTTCGAGATCACACAGGGCAGCAAAGGCCCCCAGGCTTCTGACGTCGAGAAGATCTAGCCTAGGCTAGATAGAGTATTTCTTTATTAATAAGGAAATAAACTATTGAAGGAAGACAGCGAGGAAACTCGTTGTCTTCCTTTTTAGTGCGCCTAATTTTAAAAAATATTTTTTTATTATGTCATTATAAAGAATTCTTAATAAATGATCTGACTTTTGTTATAAGGTAGAATTAGTATGTTGGTAAGAAAAGAGAAACTGCGATTTTTTTGCAGCTTCTCTTTTGTGTAAATTACCCCTTGCAGAAAACATACCATTTCGTCTATTGTTGACTGGTGTTTTAATTGAAGTCTTTTAAATTTTGAATTTTTAGAGGAGGCTCTGTCATGTCCCTTTTAAAAGATAAAAAACTATCTCTGGAAAAGCTAAGAAGAACTGCTGATATCGAATCACTCGGTTTCAGGACGACCAAATCCATCGGCAGGCTGGAAGGCCTTGTTGGGCAGGAAAGGGCTGTGCATGCAGTAAGCTTTGGACTGTCGGTCCAGAGCAAAGGTTATAACATTTTCATGGTAGGAGAGCCTGGGAGCGGCAGGACAACATATGCCATGCAGGAACTCACCAGATGTGCTGCTTCTATGCCGGCTCCTGACGACTGGGTCTATGTATATAACTTTGACGAACCGGGGACTCCGCTTGCCGTAAGGCTTCCTGCTGGCAAAGGCAAGGAGCTTTCAAAGGACGCGGAAAACGCGGTAGAAGATCTCAAGTCGGTTCTTGCCAAAGCATTTGACAACAATGAATTTGAAGACAATAAGGCCCAACTGGTGAAGTCATTCCAGGAAGAGGTAAACAAGTACATGGAAGAACTCCGCAAATGGGCGGAGGAGAAACACTTTTCAATTAAGCGCACACCCCAGGGCTTCGTCAACCTTCCAATGATCTTTGCACCTCCTGTAAAGGATACCGACGAGAACGCCGTTAAAGCAACAAACGACGCAGAGACTCCTGCAGAAGATACTGAAGCAAAAAATCCCGAGCCTGTCCTGAGAGAGATGCAGCA
>JAAYHA010000025.1 GCA_012727545.1 Synergistaceae bacterium
CAAAATAAAAAGCGGGAAACGCCATCTCCGCGTTTCCCGCTAAATTTTGCAATTTAGTGCGTTCCCTACGTTGGCATTATCCAAATCAGGTCCAGGGTCGAAGTCGATTACTTCCTCTCAGCCTGCCATGCAAGCTCCCCGAATATTCAATTGTCTAGGTATTATAGCTCGGAAGCCAATGTTTCTGCAAGGGCTCTCAGAGGATCAGATCATCTGTTCTGTCCGTATCTTTTCCTTAGGTCATCAGCTTCGCATCTGACCTGCTCGTCAGACAGCACTATTCCGCCCCCTGCGGCTTTGGCAAGGATGTATATTTTTGAAAAGACCTCAAGCATCTCACATTTTGTCAGCGCTTCTCCCAGATCCTTGCCGACACACAGGGCGCCATGGTTTGAGAGAAGAACTGCGCTTCCCTCATTAAGAGAACGGGCAGCGTTCTGAGCAAGCTCTTCTGTTCCTATCGGAGCATAGTCTGCAACAGGCACAGTTCCACCAAAAAGAGCGACCTGATTGTCCGTTATCGGGCAAAGGGGCTGCCTGGCTGCCGCCAGTGCCGTTGCGTACACGGAATGCGTGTGTATCACAGCGTTTATGTCTTTTCTCGACTTGTATACCTTCATGTGCATCTCTTTTTCTATAGACGGTTTTCTTTCGCCTTCAATCACATTTCCTTCAGGATCCAAAAGCACCAGATCTTCCGGGACCAGGACTCTGTAGTCCATACCGCTCGGTGTTATGAAAATACCCTTTTCTGTCCGGAAGCTTATATTTCCTCCTGTACCCTGTATCAGACCCTTTTCTGAAAGGAGGATTCCTGTTTTTATTATTTCTTTTCGCGTTTCAATATCAATGACCATTTTCATCCCTCGCCAGCCTGCTCAGTAATGGTGTTATAAGGAGATTGACAATACCAATTATAAGGAAAATATTTATTATGGATATCTTAAGCATGAGCATCAACGCTACAAAAACTGCAGAAAGCACCATTCCAAAAGAGTCTGTTATATTGAGGCATGCAACGACCCTTGCCCTGTGCTCGTCAGAACTCCTGGACTGCATAAGGGCATACATCGGGACGCTGAATATGCCTCCCGATGCCGCAAGCAAAAGAAAAGAGAATATCACTCCCCAGGAGCCCGGTTCTGATATGAACTTCATTACACCCGCCAGCTCCCCTGTCTTTGGCACTGTCATGCTGAAAAAATAAAGCAGAAGGGTGGCAGCCGTCATGCCTATGCAGCCGAATGGGACCAGCCTGGCTGATACTTTTCCCTTAAGAAGCCTGTTGCAGAGGGTCGAACCCAGTCCCACGCCTACCGAGAACACAACAAGGAATAGCGTTGAGACCTCTTCATTCCCTCCCAGTATATCCTTTGAAAATGTCGGAAACTGAGAGAGAAATACTGACCCAAGAAACCAGAACCAGCTGATGCCGAGGATCGACCTGAAAACTATGACGTTCGGCTTCACGTATGAGATTATGTCCATCGTTGACCTGAAGGGGTTCCAGTCTATCTCCATTCCCGGAACAGAGGGCTCTGCCTTTGGTATCAGAAGACTCGATACAAAACCCATAATCGCTACACCGACAACTCCGGCTGAAATGAACGCCCTTCCCGCAGGGTAAAGTATGAAGAGGCCCCCGCACAGTGTTCCCGAAAGGATCGCTATGTATGTGCCAGCGCTTACAAGTCCGTTGCCTGCGACAAGTTCGTTTTCTTTAAGGTGTTGTGGAAGTATGCTGAATTTAAGCGGTCCGAAAAAGGACGACTGGGCTCCCATAAAAAAGAGGAGGATGATCAGGCCCC
>JAAYHA010000253.1 GCA_012727545.1 Synergistaceae bacterium
ACGAAGAGGGGATAGCCATCTGGATCGTGCCCATCTGTACTCCTTCTGAAAGCTCACGGTCACCGCCAAGCTGTCCGTTGGGATAGAGCTCGACCTTGATCTTGCCCTTTGAACCCTCTTCGACCTGTTTCACGAAGACTTCTTTCATTGCCTTCATTGTCGGGTGCGAATCGGAACCGATGTAACCGACCTTGATAGTGTATTCCGGAGCCGCGAAAGCGGTACCCGCGAATACAGCGACTACTAAAATAACCATAAATACTGACAAAAACTTCTTCATTTGCTGTTTCCCCCTTTGAATTTTTACATCGTTTGGAATTATAGAAAACACCCCTGTGAGGCGCAACTATCAATATGCCTATTTCTTTTTCCTTACGCGTATCTCGCCCCTGTCGGCGTCGACCTCAACATAGTCCCCGTCCTCTATCGCCTTGTAGGGGTCGGGATCCATCCTGTCTACCATAGTGCATCCGACCATAACTGCGGAGGATACAATTACCGGTTCTGTATCGATCAAGATTATTGCAGCCGGAAGATTGTTCTTGACCCAGAGTTGGTAAAAGCCGTCTACCTGGACAACAGAGCTGCCTTTGCCGGATTTAAGCACGAGTATCTTGTTTGCTATGCTTTTGCCGTGTATCGCATGATTTCTTTCGATGACAGTGCCTGTCTCGGGGTCGGTCAGATAGAAACACATCGCATCAGTGGAGACGAGAGCCTCTCCGCTTGCGCTGCCCTTTACTATCTTGCGGCACTTATAGACCTTCATATCCTCAGACATTAGTCCAGCCTCCCTTTTATTGCTGCCTCGACACACTCTGAAAGTCTACGGATAGCGAATGGCTGTCCGCGGCGCTCCCTGTAATATGCGCACTTAGGAGAGTCTGTCACACCAAGGCTGCCTTCGAATGATTTCCAGCAGGGTTCGTCGATGCATGTGTTTCCTACCATGCGGACTCCGAGAAGCTCCAGCTTCTGGCGGAGGCGCGAACGCTCGGCAAGCTCAACGGCGCCGGATTCGGCCAGTATCCAGAAGGCGGTGTTGTGGCTGACCTTCCTTCCCGCGAAGAGCCTTTCTATTTCAAGGATCTGGCTGTATGTGTAGTGAGGGCAGCCAAGCATTACCAGATTGATGTCCCCTGTAGCTGCTGTAAGTTTTGTCTCCTGGTCCCTAAGTGTTTTATTTGTGATAAGCGCTGCGGGAGCCGGTATTTTTTTGCCGCCGAAAGCTGCTTCTAGAGTGGGTGCCTCAGGCGTGATGCCGACCATGTGATACATAGCCACGGCTCCGCTTGTAGCGGCCTCTGCTCCGAAGTAAAGGAAGTCTTCCTGTGAGGGGCGCACTTTGTTTTTAAATACAAGGACAGGGTCAAGCGATCCTGCCATCTCTCCGATGCAGTGCCCGAGTATCCCCCAGTCGTAGCATTCGTTAAGTTCGGCATCGACTTCAATAAGAATGTCGCCGTGCCTGTTTTCGTCGATGTGGTATCCGTAATAAGGGGTCTTCCCGACGACTGCGGCAGCAAGCGCGCTTATTGATGACTCACGGTTTGAGCGTGCGCCCAGGGCACCGTTGACATAGGGAGTCGCGCTGGACTCTGAAAAGGCTATGTGCTCTCCCAAAAAGGGGACGTTGGAGCATACTCCGGGAGCGCAGTGGTATGTCAGTATTGCACCTATCTTGCGGTACGCTTCTCCTGTACGGTTTGCAAGGTCGAGTTCCTCTTTTGTGACGTCGTAGAATTTGGTCAGGTAGTCCGTGTCCCAGTAAGGATTGGTCGTTGGCGGAACAGCGCAGGTGGCGCCTCCGTCGACAAGGAGCTCGCACCAGTAGGTGTCGCCCTCTTGTCCGCTTAGCGCAACGTGAGCGCGCTTTATAGGGATCAGCTTTTCCGCGTCAAAGGTGACTCCGAGAGCATAGAGCATTTCCATTGCTTTCTGCTTTCCCGCGCCTTCAGCCCCGTCGAGTATCCGTTTTTCTTCATCAGTCAGAAACATAGTCAGCCGCCTTTCTTGTCCTATATATTTTCGATGACCGGCAGTGAAATGCCGCCCTTAGGAATAATGCCTATCGTAGCTCCGGGGATCAGGCGCATCGCTTCATCAAGAGCGGCCTGAACTGAGGGGAAAGGTGTGTACTGCATCGCGGCAAGGTCTTCTTTGCTCAGGCCGTCAGAGACGCAGAATATTTTTGCCTTGTCCCTGGCGCGGCAGTTACAGACAGAAAGCACCGCAGAGACCATGTCAGCTTCAACATCTTCCGGGGAAGCCGCAGCCAGCCTCCTGAGGACCTCGTCCATGGGCAGCGACAGCCATTCCCTGAAACGGGGGTGGTTGTGTGCAAGGCCTTCTGTGCAGGGAGCAGCGAATATCATTACGCCGCCCTCTTTTACTGCGAAATACGCACAGCTTGTGCCTTTGCAGGCTTGCCAATAGTCCATGTCTGAGGGTGAGGAGCTTACGATTACGATGTCTGCCGGTTCCGGCACATTTATACTGTAAGATTTTTTCGCAAGCCTTACTCCCTCTCTGTGCGCCTTGATGAAGTCTCCCGCAAATATCCCGGCGATCTCTCCCTCATAGTTCTTTACGGTGTTGACGATAAAGGCAAGCCCTGCGATCTTTGCGACCTCTTCCATTCCCATGCGGCATGGATTGCCGTCTGCCATCCCGAGCGGTATATCAGGACAGAAGCCAGCGGCCGCGTGGGTGGCTGATGTCGTAACGAAGTCACAGACTCCAGGCTGAAGTATCTTTGCGCCGCCCGAATAGCC
>JAAYHA010000254.1 GCA_012727545.1 Synergistaceae bacterium
TGACAAAACATACTCGGTACACATACAAGGATGCCGTACCAACCAATATGAAGGTGAGGCCATAGCTGCCTCACTTGAAAAGGCCGGTGCAGTCCAATCTCCTGAAGCCCCCGACATAACAGTGATCGTAAGCTGTACCATAACAGCAGCTGCAGACAGGAAATGCCGAAAGCTGATCCGTAAACTGAGGAGGGAAAATCCAGATTCTCTTATCATTGCGTGCGGATGCTATGCACAGAGGATGCCCGACTCAGACAGAGCAGCTCTAGGCGTTGATATTTTAATAGGCAACAGGATGAAGCACAAAGTTGCCGAGCTTGCTGCCGACTGGTTTACAAAGAAAGAACGGGGATCATCTCTTTCTATTTTTGACGACGACATAATGACGGACGGATCCTGGGATGGCCTCCTGCTTGACAGGCCCAGGCTTCATACCAGAGCCTTCCTTAAGGTGCAGGACGGATGCAGCCATTTCTGCAGCTACTGTATTGTCCCCTACGTGAGAGGGAAACCGGTCTCAAGGAATGTGAAGGATGCGCTTGCCGAGGCAGAGATGATCGTTGGATCAGGCTGTCCGGAGATAGTGCTTACTGGGGTACACCTTGGGCTTCATGAAGACCTTCCTCAACTTGTAAGAGAGATAGGTGCAATAAAAGGACTTAAGAGGCTGAGGTTCGGTTCAATAGAGCCTTTTGCCGTTGATGAGAGGCTGCTTGAGTCGATCAAGGAGACAGAAACTTTCTGCAGGCATCTGCACATTCCGCTGCAGAGCGGCGATGACGGAGTACTTGTCAACATGAGAAGGGGCTATTCAACAAAAGAGTTTAGCGGGATAACGGATAACATAAGGAAAAAACTGGGTGAAGATGTACACCTCAGCACTGATTTGATGGTAGGTTTTCCCGGTGAGGATGAAAAAGCATTTGAAAACAGCATCCGGTTCATTAACGATATAGGTTTCGGAAAGATGCATATTTTTAATTATTCCCCCAGGGAGGGCACAGTTGCCGCACAGATGGCCTGTCCGCCTGAGAACGAAGTAAAGCAAAGGCTTGGAAAGGCACTCAGGGAAGCGGATATCCTTCACAGGAATTACTGTTCAAAATGGATCGGCAGAGACGTAGAGATCCTGGTCGAGCAAAAAATCAAAGATGAAGTACGCGGACTTGCCCGTAACTACATACGGATCGCTTCAATTTCGGAGACAGCAGAAATTGGAGAAGAGATCAAAGTTACGCCAAGAAAATATATAAACGGAATTTTGACATCAGCCCCCGGATCAAAATGCACCCCCGATAATCCCGAATTCCCGGAGTTTTTGTAACTGACCGCTTGTATCGAATTCAATAGTACGATACAATAACATGGTGTTTATCCCCCACTGCACATATGTGTTTATGTTTTGTGAGTGGCCGAGAAAGGGGGGAATGTAGGTGACCACCGTAACCAGACGAGATAACGAGTCGATCGAGGACGCGCTGAAACGTTTTAAGCGTGAACTTCGGAAGGTGGGCGTGCTTCGTGAAGCAAAGAAGCATGAGCATTACGAAAAACCCAGTGAGATCAAGAAACGTAAGAAGGCTGAAATGGCCCGAAACAAAGGCAGGAAGGCTGATTATTAGTTATGTCCGACCTTGAAATGAAGATCCAGAAAGATCTGGTCGATGCAATGAAAAAGAGAGATGAGCTAAGTCTCTCAGTCCTCAGGATGCTGAAATCTGCTATACAGATGGCCCAGATCGAAAAAGGCAAGGATAACCCGCTTACTGATGATGAAGTCCTTGTTATCGTTCGAAGGCTTATCAAGCAGCGGAACGAAGCAGCAGAAATGTACAGGTCAGGCGGTGCACATGACAGGGCTCAAAGTGAGCTCGAGGAAGTCAAAGTGCTCGATTCTTACCAGCCCGAACAGCTTTCTGACGAAGAGATCGAAGAAATAGTAGCAGAGATCTCGACACAGGTAGGAGCATCAGGTCCCAAAGATATGGGCAAAGTCATGGGTAAAGCCGTAGCTTCTGTTAAAGGCCGAGCAGATGGCGGAAGAATAAAAGAACTGGTCCTGAAACATCTTTCTTCAAAGTCATAAACCAGACGTACAAATAAAAATGCCGGACGCAGGTTCGGCATTTTTTCGTGTTTTTAGGGAGATAATAGGAGAACAAATATTATTTTTTATATTTCGAGTCTTTGAACGTACTGAAAGGAGTGGAACTTATGAAAACTTATCCGATACCTTTGATCCCCGGTCCGGTCTCAGTCCCGGCGAAATTCAGAGAAGCCTACATGACAGATTTTGGGAGCTCCGACCTCGAGAAGGATTTCTATCAACTTCTCAGTGAGAATCAGGGATTGCTAAAAAAGATATTAAAAACGGAAAACAGCGTTACAATCCAGTCGGGAGAAGCAATGCTGGTGCTTTGGGGCGCACTCAAAAGCACAGTTAAACCCAAAGACAGGGTGCTGGCCCTGTCGAACGGGCTTTTTGGCCACGGCCTGGGAGAGATGGCAGCGTCCCTTGGAGCTGAAGTCA
>JAAYHA010000255.1 GCA_012727545.1 Synergistaceae bacterium
ACATGGAAGACTGGAATTCATTCCTGGAGAAATATGACAACCTGAAAGGTGAAGTTACAGTCGCACTTGTCGGCAAATACACAGAGATCAAGGACGCCTATCTAAGTGTCAACGAAGCCCTTGCTCACGCAGGTATAGCTAATGGAGTAAAAGTGCAGGTAATGCCTGTGGAAGCGGAGGATCTTGAAAAGGGATCCCCGGAAGATATACTTTCCAAAGCGGATGCTATCCTTGTACCGGGTGGATTTGGGCAAAGAGGCGTAGAGGGTAAGATAGCTGCGGCGAAATATGCAAGGGAGAACAATGTTCCTTACTTTGGCCTCTGCCTTGGTATGCAGGTGGCTGTTATAGAGTTTGCCAGAAACGTCCTTGGGCTTTCAGGAGCAAACAGCCTTGAAATGAACGAAATGACGCCTCACCCTGTTATTCACTATATGGAGGGTCAGAAGAACATAGCTGACATCGGAGGGACATCGAGGCTCGGAGCTTACCCGTGTGAACTTAAGAAGAACACGAAATCCATTTCGATCTATGGTACAGAGATAATAAGCGAACGACACAGGCATCGCTTCGAATTCAACAATCAATACATGGAACTCTTTGAAAAGGCCGGGATGATAGTGGCAGGGATATGTCCATCCGGAGGACAGGTAGAAATTATGGAAAACAAAAGTCATCCTTGGATGCTGGGAGTACAGTTCCATCCCGAGTTTTTATCACGTCCGGTAAAGCCACATCCATTGTTCATGGATTTTATCAGAGCAGCCGTTAAAAATTCTAAAGTGAAAAATTGAAGGGAGGAAACAATTATGAAGTTGAAAAACATGTTTATGCTGACGGCAGCAATTCTTACCGTATTTGCATCGGTTGCAGTTTCATCTGCTTCAGATGTGGCTGCTGACGGAGGTCCTGCCTTTCAAACACTTGAGAGGATAGAGACTATAGTATATGGTTCACCGCAGGGTGGTGGACTGCTTTCAAGGCTTAACACAGCTGAAAAAGACGTCTTTGGAAGGGAGCTTCCCGGGAGTTTGACTGAACGTCAGACTGCGATGCTGGATTTCATGGAGAAGGGGACAACAACACAGCCATCGCTCCTTTTCAAGCTCTCTGTTGCAGAATGGGCAGTGGCTCAGCAGATACATCCGGAATGGTCACTTGCACGAAGGATCGATACCCTGGAAGCAGTGGTTGAGGGAGCAGTCCAGGGCGGTGCCCTGGCTTCAAGAACAGAGAGATTGATAACCAAGCTTCTCCCTGAAGGAGTTCTCGCGACCCCCATAGAGATACCTGCAACAACTGTCGTAAAATCATCACTTTCTCAGACGCTTACCGTCAAAAATGTTAAGGTCGATGACAAGGTCGTTTTGAAACTGATCGAAGAGATCGTGATAAACAATAATCTTGTTGCCCCCAGAGGAAGCAGGGTCTTTGCCCATATAACAAAGGTCAAGCCTCCACGCAGCTTCGGACGGCCTTCCGAAATTGAAATGGCTTTTGATGCGCTTGAGGTAATTGGCCCCAACTCGGTCACAGTAGCAATGGGAGAGGCTGCGAAAAAAGCTATGGAAGCAGATGCTGCAACATATGGAGCAGTAGGTGCAAGCTTTGCGGGTGCAGTGCTCCTTGGTCCTCTTGGACTGGCAGGCGGTTTCCTTGTAAGGGGTTCTGACAACCACCTGAAAGAGGGAACTCTGTTTTATGTTGAGACAACATCCGCTGCAACTGTCCACGGATACATGATACCAAGCCAGATATCATCAATGGCAGTTTCCGGGGATGTGACATCTCCTCAGGGCGCCGGATCACAGATAAACCCGTAAAATATTATTGATTGGAATAACACTGGTTTGTCACTAAAAAATATATCCCGTAAAAAGGCATACACGATCGCAGCGTTGTTTTTTATCGCTGTGATTGTGGTCTTTTTATGGAGAGACCTTAACCTTGCCAACAGGGCAGGCGACATTCCCCTGCCGGATATTATTGTTGAAAATATCGCGATCGACAGGGAGATAAACGGTGCTCAGTGGAAACTTATCTCTCCGAGAGTGGAACACAGGGACGGGCTCTTTTACGGGGAGTCCCTTGACATTACTATCACTGAAAGCGGCGATAAGGTCACCAGGATCAACGCCGATAAGGGCGTATTTACAAGAGCCAACAACGACATAGAAATGACGAGTGCAGATGCTGTTATGACAGAGAAAGATAAGGTCTTCAACCTAAAGGCAGGCAGGGTAGAATTTAAAGCAGCAAAGGAACTTTGGAGTTTTTTTAAAGGCGTGATGCTAACAGACGGCAAGATCACGGTTGAAGGCAAAGAGGGCACTTATGATACAAAAAGCGGGGAATGTACGGTAACAGGCGAAGGAGTCTTGACG
The DNA here is from genome assembly GCA_012727545.1 of Synergistaceae bacterium. Classification (GTDB taxonomy): domain Bacteria; phylum Synergistota; class Synergistia; order Synergistales; family Synergistaceae; genus Caenicola. The sequence continues at coordinate 2,385 of JAAYHA010000255.1, forward strand.
TGGAAAGAATGAAAAGAACATTTTGTAACGAACCACTGAAGGTCATTCTGCTTGGACTGATCCTTGCATGTGTATTTCTTCTTACGCCTCTTTATGCTGAAGAGACTCCCGATGAGGTGCATATTGACGCGGACAGTGTGGTCTATCAGGAGAACACAGGGATAGCAACAGCGGA
>JAAYHA010000256.1 GCA_012727545.1 Synergistaceae bacterium
AACCCATAATTCCGCTAGAATATCCGGGTCAGTATATTGCCGGGATGGCGGAATGGCAGACGCAGAGGACTCAAAATCCTCCGGGGTAACACCCGTGGGGGTTCGACCCCCCCTCCCGGCACCAGATTTTTACTGCCATAGAAACATCTTGAGCGAAACTGCGGTGTCCTGCACCGCGGGGAATTTGCAGCATAGACCATGCTGCGGAGAATTCGCTAACCGAGAACCCTGTTCGCTGGATAATTTGCTCGCTTCGCATCCAGGAGGGGCGGCTGAGCAATAGCTGAGCATAGCTGAGCGGTCGTGGAACCTTAAGACCCGGTCCCTCTCCGTTGTTCCGTTTTTTTATCGTCTCCCTCGAGTGCTCCACTCGGGGGCCCAGTGGCTTTGTTTAGACTCTAAAAAGTTAGTCATAGCAAGAACCTAGAGACACTGGATCCCGGCTCACGGCCAGAGAGCCAACGAGTTGCGAGTTGTGCGAATCGGCTGGTAGTTACACCAGAGGCATACCGAGATGACGGGGAGAGAGGCACTCGGGGACGACGAATAAAAGACCTTGATTCACTGTCGGACGGGTCTTCCGGCAAATTCTCCGCGATGCGAAGCGAGCAAATTCTCCAGCGAACATGGTTCTTAGGTCGCGAATTCTCCGCGACAACGTTTAAAGTCGTAAATTCACCGCTGCGAGAAATTCGCTGTAAATTCTCCGTGGCTTATAAAGCCACAGCCCCTTCATTTTTCGCCGTTGTAATCGTTGTGCAACGATAAAGAAAAAAACGATTTATAATGCAACGATAAATGCAACGATAACCATATCGTTGCATTATTAAATTATTCATGTTAGGATATCTTTATGAAATATGAGAGGAGGAACGGGATGAACATCAAAGAAAAATTCAACCTTGAGTTTAAGGAGAAGATAAACAAGAAATTTTTGAAGACTGTCAGCGCTTACGCGAACTACAATGACGGAGAAATTATATTCGGTATTGATGATGCCGGAAATGTTGTTGGTCTGCATAATATAGACAATGAGTGCATCAAAATAGAAAACATGATAAATGATTCCCTGGATCCTATCCCTGAATTTACAATAACCGGTGAAAACAAAGAGGGAAAAAACATTATTACACTTCGTGTTAAAAAGGGCAGAGACACACCGTATTATTCGGGAGGAAAAACATATAAGCGATCTGATACTTCAACCGTTGAAGTTGACAGGTCTGAGTTAACAAGGCTGGCTTTAAATGGGATCAACATGGATTATGAAAAGCGAAGGGCGTCTTCGCAAAACTTAAATTTTAATGTTTTGAAATATGAGTTAAAAGAACGGGCTGGTATAAAAAGAACAGATTTAGATATTTTAAGAACTTTGAATCTGTACGATGTTAACGGGTATTATAATATTGCCGGAGAACTACTGGCAGACGAAAACCAAATTAATTTTTCAGGAATCGACATCATCCGTTTTGGAGCGGATGTTGATCAGATCCTATACAGAGAGACAATCAGAAATAAATCGCTGTTGTCACAATATTACAGGGCATTGTCAATTTTTGAACAGTACTACCAATATGAAGAAATAGAAGGATATGAAAGAGTAAAAAAAGAGATGATTCCCAGAGAAGCCTTTCGGGAAGCATTGGCTAATGCCATAATTCACAGAGTTTGGGACATAAACTCTTATATTCAAATATCAATGTATGATGATTTGATCGAAATAAAATCACCGGGAGGTCTGCCTAACGGCCTTTCAAAGAAAGAATATCTGCACAACAACATATCCGTATTGCGAAATCCGATCATATCCGGCGTATTCTATCGCCTGGGGATCATAGAAAAGTTCGGGACCGGGATTGCAAGGATAAACAGGGAGTATATTAACAGCTTATCCAAACCCGATTTTCATATTGAAGATAACAGCATATTTATCCTTCTGCCTGTTATAAGAACTGATACCTCAGACTTGGCGAAAGATGAAATCAAAATATACAATTTATTGAAGAAAGAAAAAGAGCTGTCCAGAAAAGAATTGGACGACGCTCTTGGTTTTGATAAATCTAAGACCATTCGGCTCCTCAACAATTTAGTAAAGAAGAATATCATTCAAAAACAAGGGCAAGGCCCAGGAACGACCTATAAGTTGATTTAAAGCGTGGGCAATTTAGGTATCTAACGGCCCTGACTTAGCAACACTTGTGCTCCTGCACTTCGGAGTATTCATATACACCTTAGTTTGAAGCACTGCGTGTTGCGTCGTCATCATCCGTTATATACCTAAATTGCGGAAATGACACAAAAACGAGTTGCGTCACCATCATCTCCGATCTGCCCCAATTGCGTAGGGTACTTCCGCAGTGGGACTTGCGGCGCAAGCCTCGCGTCTCCCCGGTATGCCGTTGATCAGAAGGACACTGTTTCTCGTGGGAGAAACTCATAGATAAACCATGGTGTCCGCACTATTTCGAGTGCGTTCCGAGATCCGGGGTCCATAGGTTTTTGAACTTCGCTTCTCGAATGAACCAGAAACTAAAACCCAAACCTGGATCCCTGTTCTCAAAACGCATTTGCACTATTTCGATTGCGCTTTGAGATCCGGAATTCGGCAGCTTGGGGTTAGATTCTTAAAAGCTAGTAATAGCGAGGACCCAGAGCCACTCTTTCCAAGTGTGATCCGAAATTTAGGGTCAATTATATTGGGCTACTATTTGACTCAATAGGCATAATTTGTTATTATAATGTTACTTAAAAATAAAATATTAATACATAATAATAACAAATGGGGCGGTAAGATGGAATACCGGGGATATGGTAAATTTTTAACTGAGATAATTAGCCGGGAGCGGTATGGAACGGCTATATTTGCGGATGATGTTGCAGTTGTTCTGGCTTTGAAGTTTGCAATACCCATGGAGCATGCGAAAAAAGTGGTCAACGTAAATCTTAAAAGGTTGGCGGACAGGGGGATCATTGAGAGACTCAAGACCGGAATATACTACAAGGCAAAAGAGACAGTATTTGGGAAAACCAAGCCAAATATCGATGCTGTGATGACTCGGTTTTTGACATTAAACGGCGAAGAGATAATAGGATATGAAACAGGAGTCTCTTTTCAAAACAGCATTGGACTTATTACTTTGATGCCGAAGATAAAAGAGATCGCAACAAACCGATATCGTATTAAGTTGGACCCAAAGTGTCATATCGAGGTGTGCAAGCCCAGAACAAAGATCAGCAAAGAAAATTATAAGTATCTGCAAATTATTGATCTAATAGATGAGTTTCCGACCGCTTACATTGATGCTGCAGATCCCTATATTCTGATTAACGACCATATAAATAAACAGGGGCTTGATAAATTAAAATTAATCAGCATGACAAAAAAATATTACCCTAACAAGACATTGCAAAGGCTGCTGGATGTGCTGTTCGAGGTTACAGATGAGACTGCATAATGACAGGGATGCTTTTGGTGTGTTGTTGGATTCTGTCAGCGAACGCACAGGGATCAGGATGGATATCCTGGAAAAGGATTATTATGTTACCCTCTTGCTTAGTGAACTGGCAGAAAAGCAAGCAAAACTGCCTGCATATTTTAAAGGAGGAACAGCATTATATAAGTCCATAGGCAAAATGAAACGATTTTCCGAGGATATTGATCTAACGGTAGAAATCAAAGACTGCTCAAAAAGTCAGGGCAAAAAACGTCTTGAAAACGCTGCAAACTCATACTCATGTATGGAGAGAACTCAAGATAAAGAAAAAGAAAGCAACACAAAAGGCAGTATAACCGGTGTCTATGAGTATACTCCGGTAACTGCAATAGACGAAGACGATGCGTTGCAAAGGTTCGGATATGTAAAGGTGGAAGCGACTTCTTTTACGATCAGCGAACCAACGGAACCGCTGAAAGTAGAACCTTTGGTATATTCATTTTCAGGCGAAGATCACAAAAATTCGTTGAAAAAATTGTATAAAGTGGAACCCTTTGACTTGAAGACCATAAAAATAGAACGAATCTTTGCAGATAAGATATTGGCAGCGGAATTTTACTATCAAAGACGCCTACTCTTTGATGTGTCTAAACATATCTATGACATAACGATAATGCTTGAAGAAGATCGTATAAAAAGGTTGATGTCAGAAGAGGAGACTCTGATAAAGATGCTCTCATACAAGAGGATGGAAGAAAAGGAAAGAATAGGAAGTGACTTGGCAAATAAACCATTTAGCGACTTTACTTTTTTTAATAGACTGAGCAGCGATAAAGCATTAAATACTGCTTTTATGAAGATGCAGGGAATTTACGTCTTTGATGAAAGGGATAAAGTTGAACACGAAAAACTTATTGAAAAAATAGGAAGTTTGCATGAAGTTCTATTAAATTTAGATGAGGGTTTACGGTAATAGTTTGAGGCGAGGAGCGTGCTGCCGAGCAAGCGGTTGGCAAGCGGTCGTAGAGGCGGGGGCGAAGGGCAGGGTCGGGGCATTGCGCCAAGCCCCGCGTCTCCCCGGTATGCCGGGAAAGGGGCATACGTGGATGAAGGGGATGAGACACTGGATCCCCGATACAAGCACTCGGGGACGACGGCGAGGGTGCAATTGGGGCAGATCGCGAGTGATGACGACGGAGGATCTGCCGGAAACCCCATCCGGCGGAGAATTTGCAGCTTCTAAGCTGCGGTGAATTCGCGACAGTTCACGCTGGTGAATTTGCCGGGAAATTCGTCCGGCGGTGAATTCAAGATTGATGATTTATGGGCCAATTCTCGGCTGAAAGGTTCATTCAGCAATTTCTCCGCAGCGTTTCTTGGCTGCAGATTCCCCGCGAGTGTATTCCTCGCAAATTCCCCGTGGCTTGAAAAGCCACAGCCTCCCCCATATAGCAATTGGGGCATATCGGAGATGATAGCGACGCAACATGCAGTGGTTCAAGCTAAGGCGTATGCCAATACGTTGAAGCGCAGGACCACAAGTGTTGCTAAGCTAGCGCTCCGAGATGCCCCAATTGCTGCCGCTACTTGACAGGGGAAGGGGGACAGTGCTATCATTCCTCCGTTGCGCGGAAATAGCTCAGCTGGTAGAGCGATGGCCTTCCAAGCCGTAGGTCGCGGGTTCGAGTCCCGTTTTCCGCTCCAGAATATTTAAGCCCCTGCCTTTGGCCGGGGCTTTTTTCTTTACTTAGCTCCATACCGGGATGACAAAGAGTAAGATCGGTGTCAAAGCATTTTTGAACCTCCGCGCGCATTGTCCCCTAATTCTCCGCGATGTAA